>JAVLBD010000004.1:0-26210 GCA_031581405.1 Dehalococcoidia bacterium | reverse complement strand
GATGGTACCATTGCTAAGATTTGGCCTGCATCAGCGGAACTAAGCCCAAGCATTAAGCGGCGCATATTAGTCGACCTACCTCCTGTGGTAACCAGGCCGGTCATCCCATATGTGGCGACAATCCATGACCGTGCAGCTATCGAGATCCAGCGTGGGTGCACAAGGGGTTGTCGCTTCTGTCAGGCAGGGATAATCTATCGTCCGCTACGGGAACGACCGAAGGAGGAGATTATATCGGCGGCAGACGAACTGCTGAGGAATTGCGGTTACAATGAGCTTTCCCTGTTGTCCCTGAGCACAGGCGACTATTCCGAAATAGAGAACCTGGTAAGCACACTATCAGCACGATATCGAGAGCAGAATCTCAAGATATCACTGCCCAGCCTTCGCATCGATAGCTTCTCACTAGGATTAATAGATACCACTGCAACTGCGAAGAAGACTGGATTGACCTTTGCTCCTGAGGCGGGAAGTGAAAGGATGCGCCGTGTGCTCAATAAGGGCATCTCCGATGAAGAAATTCTCCAAACCCTGGAGAACGCTACGGAGCGTGGATGGAGTAGTGTCAAGCTATATTTCATGCTCGGTCTGCCCACTGAGACACCAGATGATATAGAGAGCATCGTTCATCTGGTGCGACACGGCAGCCCCGCACGGAGAAAACCCGGGAGCAGAGCCCTTCATATAAAGGTAAGCACCTCCGCTTTTGTACCTAAAGCGCACACTGCATTTCAATGGGTGGCACAGCACAGTGAAGAGGGGCTAAATGCCAGCATCGAGGCTCTTAGACGCGGCCTGAAAAAATCGGGCATACACCTGTCATGGCATGATACCAAGATGAGCTTACTTGAAGGGGTACTGGCGAGAGGCGATAGGCGCCTGTCCCAGGTTATATATCGTGCCTGGCAATCGGGCTCCACGTTCGATGCCTGGAGCGAGCACTTCAATTATGAAAAATGGGATCGAGCCTTCGATGAATTTGGGCTCGACCCCGCTTTCTATGCTAACCGCCAACGCCCTTTTGATGAAATCCCACCCTGGGCTCATATAGACGTTGGGATAAATGCTACCTTTCTGCAACAGGAGTGCCAACGTATGCTTCAAGACCAGCTAACTGATGACTGCCGCGCCGGTCGCTGCAACGCTTGCGGGCTGGAGAGCTGGCACCCCGCTTGCAGTAAAAGTAATTAAAACTCTTCATCATCTATATAAAGATCGCCATCATCATAGTCCTCTGATGCTCCTCTACTACGAGTAACCATGAATAAGACAACGACCGCGATGATAACGAGAACCACCATTACGATTAATAGTGTGTACCACCATTGCCAAGCAGAGCCCGCTTCTTTAGCTAGAACCGCCCATTCGCTTAAGTGACTTGTCTGAGCACTCACGGTGACTGAAGCTGTGCTCACCGTAGTATCAAGCAAATTCCATTCCCCACCGCTGTAATATGCCAGCTTCAAACGATCCGGGTCCTTATCAGCAGCATTCCAGTCGGTAGTTGAATACTTGACTTGGATTTTTGCGTTCTTCAACAGCTCGGCTACCGATGGTGATGTAGTGATCGAGAAGCATGTGTTCTGAACCGTATACCCCTCGGGAGCTGTGCGGCAGCTAATACTCTTAATGGTAACAGTGGTATTACCGGCGAATGTCCCTGCAGGGAATTCCAGGCTTACCTTGCCATCGCTTGTGGTGACCGTGCCACCTGATACTCCAACTGTACCCTCACCCTCGAATGGCGGTGGGGTTGGGGTTGGAGTAGGCGTGGGGGTTATGGTTGGGGTTGGAGTGAGTGTAGGTGTAGGTGTAGGTGTAGGTGTAGGTGTAGGAATTGCCGGGCCGGTGCCTGGTGTTGCATCGGAATTGCCTTCCTTATCTGTCACAAGTAACGTTGGGTTTACTGTTTCACCGCCAACGATAGTCTCATCCGATGCAAGTACCACCGTTAACCTTTTATCGAGGCTATCCCAGGCAATGTTGTTGCTTGTTATTGTGCCATAAACGTGTTCGGAGTTGGTAGGTAGCCGTGTATTGACGTTGAGTGCAGTGATTGTACCAGTGTTCATAGCCTTGCTGAAATTGAAGCGAAGTATGTCTCCCTTATTGATAGTGCCCGATTGATCGACATCGCTCCAAGTTATGCTAGTCAGTGTGGGTGGCACTATGGTAGGAGTTGGTGAAGGCGTTGGAGTAACATTTAATGTTGGAGTAGGTGTTGGAGTAACTGTTGGCGTAGGTGTTGGTGTTATTGGCGTACCACTTAAGGCGGCCAGGTTGACTATCTGGTTGCATAACCCGAAGACCGGGGTATCCACTGTATCACACGGTCGCATTACCTTCTCTGTAGTCGCCTCGGAACCGTTCACAGAATATTTCAATGGCTCACCATATCGGCTTTCCGGACCCCATACTTCAATCGATCCGTACTGGCCAGCTACGGTAACATTTCTGGATCCGCTTGGCGTGGTATCTGCTCCTATGAAGATATCGACTGTCGTGCCCACTGGTGCAGCAGCGCCATTCAGGGTAACATTGCCCCAACATAACAGTGGGGTGGTCTCCCCCTGCACCGGTGCCGGGATTAAAGCGAATATCGGGAGTAAAGCGAACAGTAGTAGCAATGTAGCTATGATAATCAGTGATGTCGGAAGACTAAACCTCTTTAGCATTATAATTTCCCCTTTCTCTCATAACTAATAACAAACACAGAGGCTGGAAGTAAAACCTTCTTTGAACACTTCCAACCTTAGCAGCGAGTAATACACTACTAAAATTGTGAGATTGTAGCATAATAAAACACGAATGTCAACATCGCAACTCCACCTACATATACGCATCTTGGGAAAACATGAATACAATAGTAGTAAGTATATCGCCTGTAGTTAGCATAATATCGATGCAGTTCTAGTCAATATCATTAGCTGAGCACTGCGATGGAGATTACCTCATCGCCTTCATCAGGCTTCATAAGGCTGGCCCCTCTCCTGATTCTGCCCTGTGTTGGAATATTAGCCCCCTGCATGCGAAGTATAACACCCTGAGCGGTGAGTAGCATCACCTCATCATCGGTGTTGATAACACGCGCGGCGACCACTCTACCTACCTTTGAACTGAGCGTCTTCACTCCGGTTCCACCACGAGACTGGATACGGTATCGGGAAAGAAGGGTGCACTTGCCATAGCCAGTTTTGGTGATTACCATCAGGTAAGCATCCGGAGAGACAATGTCCATTGCCACTAAACGGTCGTCGGGAGCAAGATGGATTGCGCGCACGCCACCACTGGTGCGAGAGGCAAGCCTGAGTCCACCGAGGGCAAACCTAATCGAATGGGCGCCTTCTGTTACTATGATGACCTCGCTGTCCTTGCCAGCCACCTTTGCTGCCACCAGTTCATCGCCCTTTCCCAGCCTCATGGCTATAAGACCATTGGAACGTACCGCTGCGAAACTCTCTGCAGCACTCCTCTTTATCACACCGCGGCTTGTTGCCATAATCATAGAGTGCCCAGGAACAAATTCTGTTACTGCCAGAATCTCGGTTACCCGCTCTTTCTCCTCTATAGAGATTAATTTTACCAGTGGTATCCCCTTGGATGTTCGAGATGTCTCCTGAGGTACTCGGTAGCATTTGAGGGAATACACCCTGCCTCGATCAGTGAAGAAGAGGAGGGTATCAAGGGTATCGGCTGCCAGTAGGAGGCGTACGCTCTCTGCCTCGCGGGTAGCAATACCCATTACCCCTCTCCCACCCCGCTGCTGCACCCGGTAACTTTCTAAAGGCATTCGCTTTATATATCCGCGGTTAGTAAGGACGATTATCATCTTCTGATGATGGATCAAGTCCTCTTCGCTAAACTCGTCTGGCTCATCCTCAACGATCTCCGTCCTTCGTGGATCACCATATTTTTCCTTTATCTCCTCGATATCCTCCTTAACCAGAAAAAGGATCTTCCTCGGGTTAGCCAGTAAGTCTTCCAGGTAAGCGATGGTCTTCAATACCTCAGTATATTCTTCGATGAGCTTTTCTCGCTCCAGGGCTGCAAGCCGGCGAAGCTGCATATCCAGGATGGCCTGTGCCTGCACCTGGGTTAGACTGAATGATGTCATCAGATTCTTCCGTGCCGCATCAGCGCTCGGGGAGCGCCGAATAACATCAATAACCTCATCTATGTGGTCGAGGGCGATCTTCAATCCCTCAAGGATATGGGCCCGCTCTTTTGCATGGCGCAGATCAAAACGGGATCGGCGTACGATCACGTCCTGACGAAAAGCGATATACTGCTGAAGCGCTGTTTTCAGGCTGATCACTCTGGGCTGCCTATCGATCAGGGCCAGCATGTTGATGAAAAAGGCTGACTGCATTGCTGTATGCTTGAAGAGATTATTTAGCACCTGCTCCGGTTGAGCATCCCTCCTCAACTCGATAACGATGCGTATCCCCTGCCGGTCAGATTCATCGCGTAGCTCGGTGATCCCTTCGATCCTCTTTGCCTTAACCAGCTCGGCTATCCTCGCCACTAGTCCTGCCTTGTTTACCTGGTAGGGTAGCTCGGTGACAACTATCTGGTGGCGTCCCTTAGGGAGTTCCTCAATGCTATATCTGGCGCGGATCAACACCTTTCCCTTACCAGTAGCATAAGCATTGTCGATCCCCTCACGCCCGTAAATAATTCCGGCAGTTGGGAAATCTGGGCCACGAACGAAATCAGTAAGTTCGTCTACCGTGGCCTCAGGATTTTCTATTAGATAGCAGATAGCATCTGCTATCTCACCCAAATTGTGTGGCGGGATATTGGTGGCCATTCCTACCGCGATCCCTGATGCACCATTAATTAATAGGTTAGGAAGCCTTGAGGGAAGAACAGTGGGTTCATTGAGGGTTCCATCAAAATTGGGTATCAGGTCAACCGTCTCTTTGTCGATATCAAGAAGCATTTCCTGAGCGATTAAAGAAAGGCGAGCCTCTGTATAGCGCATAGCTGCTGGTGGATCGTTATCCACACTGCCAAAATTCCCCTGCCCATCGATGAGCATATATCTCAGAGAGAAATCCTGTGCCATGCGTACCATAGCTTCATAAATCGGGGAGTCGCCATGAGGGTGGTACTTACCCATTACCTCACCAACGATGCGAGCACTCTTTTTATGGGCACTGGAATGCGTGAGCCCCAATTCTCCAGTGGCATAAAGAATCCGTCGTTGCACCGGCTTCAATCCGTCGCGTACATCGGGAAGGGCGCGGGAGACTATCACGCTCATGGCATAGTCCAGATAGGAGCTCTTCATCTCCTCTTCGATGTCTACTGGCTTGACTGCTCCGATATCCATCAATCACCCCATACCTTAATATCTAAAAATCCCTCCAAAAGCATATCATGCTTCGCTGAGTCCGTCAAAGGGATAAAAACAGAAATCTATTGCCCTACAATATAAAACTGCTGAAAAAGAAGCGCAGGATACTTCCTGCCGGGGGTCTGGGGATGTCCCCAAACTTTAAGATTCCCAAAGATTGGGGGATAGAGGGGGTTGATTGAGATTATTTCAGCATTCTCCATATATAAAGCAATACAGTAGCAGGAGGTTGTTTTACCCGAGAAATAAAGGTGAAATTTATGCAGGGAGTAAAGAAGGGAGTGAAAATTATTAAAGCGCGATGCTGCCTTATGATTCTTCTTCGAGAATACTCACGTTATTATTCTCGACTATCAGTGACATACCATCGGGTAGCATCTCTGTATCCTCTTCCGATTCATTTAGATCACCGTTATCGTCCAGAGACATCTCTTCTTCCCCAAGATCGTATTTCAGGATGCTGTCTTTGACATAAGAGCGGAAGCCGTCATTTCCTTTAGCAGGAAAGGATGGGCGTCCCGCCTGGTCAGGGTGCTGGAACACCTCTGTGATGATTACTTTAACTTCGCTATCTACCAAACTTGCGATCGCTGCTGTATAATGGTTACCGCCATCCATTAGTTTAGCAAGACGTACCCCAATCCTCGGTTGAACCCTTCCCAGATACTCACCATGCTTACTCTCAATAATGAGCCCTTGCCCCCTCAGTCTTAAGTATACCGTTTCACCAGCAGCCATCTCAGCGAGCACTTCCCGCGGCGCCGGCTGCTCAAGACTGACAACTCCCGCTTTACCGGTCTCCTCAATAAAAAGCTGTGGGATAACCCTCTGACGCCCCTGTGCCGGTACTGCCGGTGCCCCATTCAGGATCGAGAGCCGCTGAAGATTTCTACTGGCGATGCTATTCTTGGGATCGATTTCCATAGCCCTGCTATACGTCTCCCCCGCCTGACTATACTGACCAAGCTCTGTTAATGCCTTACCCAGTCGATTAAGGGCATCAATATCATTGGGGAAGACCTCAATTATGCTCCTGTTAGTAATGACTGCTTCCTCCCAGCGACCTTGCATTGCTAAAGCAATAGCCTCTTTAGCCCGTCTCCGCCTTATTCTTGCTTCTCCTGCTTGATAATGCATCGATTCCACTTACTTTATTCGAATAATTTAATATGAGTTTCACCAGTTGTCAATACTGAGGAAGGTGAAACAATAATGGTTATAATACGTCCCCTTCTTTTTCCAGTTGAAAGGCCTTATGAAGGGCAGTGAGGGCATCCTCAACCCTGCTCTCGTCAATGATACAGGTGATCCGGATCTCGGATGTTGTGATTAGTTCGATATTGATCTCTTTTTCGTAAAGTGCCCGGAACATCTTGGCTGCATATCCCGGTGTGTTCTGCATGCCCGTGCCTACGATGCTCACCTTGCCGAGCTTTGCATCGGCAATGCATCCTCTAGCACCAATGGATATCGCGACCGGCTCAGCCACGCGTATCGCTTTCTCAAGGTCACTTTTGGTAACGGTAAAGGTTAAATCAGTTACTCGCTCAACGCTGGCATTCTGGACGATTGTATCCACACTGACGTTCTCTTTAGCCAACGACTCGAAGATGATGGTTGCGATCCCCGGTCGGTCGGGGACACCGAGAACGGTGACCTTCGCTACATTAAGGTCGTGAACAATACCCCTCACCTTATTGCGTACTTCCATAGTAATGCCTCCATGAATTAAGGTTCCCGGATTTTCATTGAAACTTGAAGCCACGAGGATCGGTACATTACACAGCTCCCCCAGCTCTACAGCGCGGTGATGCAGTACCTTCGCCCCGTAACTGGCTAGCTCAAGCATCTCTTCATAGCCAAGCTCTCTGAGTTTATGTGCATCGGGGACAAGGCGGGGATCTGCAGTATATACCCCCTCTACATCAGTATATATCTCGCACATTTGCGCTCCGAGGCTTGCTGCCATAGCTACTGCCGTAGTATCGGAGCCACCTCGACCCAGAGTGGTAATATCCATCTCGTCAGTAATGCCCTGAAATCCAGCAACGATAACGATCTTGCCCTCACCCAGTTCCTTTACTATTCGATGATTGTCAACGTTGAGGATGCGTGCCTGACTATAGGCCGCGTCGGTCCAGATTCCCGCCTGGGCACCGCTAAGGCTGATCGCCTTGTGTCCCAAAGATTTTAGCGCCATAGCAAGCATGGTGCTGGAAACGGTCTCACCGGTAGAGAGTAGAACATCAAGCTCCCTCACATCCGGCCTATCGGTGATTTGATTAGCTAAGCTAATGAGTTGATCGGTAGTCTTCCCCATTGCGGAAACGACAACCACTACATCATTACCTTTATCTCTCGTGGCAGCCACCCGCCTGGCAACATTCTTGATCTTGTCTGCGTCTTCTACGGAGCTGCCGCCATACTTTTGCACAATTAGCGCCATATGACCCCCTGAATTAAATGCTTGTCCCTATCAACCTTCCCATAATTGCATGCCCATCATCAATATAAACTCCAGTATTTTTTGCCTCTGCCTCGGTAAATCGCTTCGCTCCATTAGCCTCGAATCCCGGCCCCCATAGCAAAAAGGGAACCGGCTCCGGGGTGTGGGTTTGAGCCGCAATCGGCGTAGCATGATCAGGCAAGATTAGCATGCGCAGGTTATCACCTTTTTTCCCGTTATCCCGTTCTCTCCATGACAGGAAGAGACTCAACATCTCTCGATCCACATGTTGGATAGCCTCAATTTTATCATTAATTGAGCCAGCATGGGCAGCCTCATCCGGCGCTTCAATATGGACCACGACTATATCGTATTCCCCCAATGCCTGTATGGCTCCGGTCCCCTGTCGGGCATAATCATTGTCCGAGCCATCAGTCACCCCTGGGATGTCCAGGATATCAATCCCCGCCATGTTGGCTAGACCTCGGAGCAGGTCGACACCCGATGTCATCGCAGCATCCAGTCCATAGCGCTCTTTAAAGGCCGGTAGTTCAGGTATCTGCCCGCTTCCCCAGAAGAGCCAGATCATAGTTGCGGGAATTTCACCGCGAGATTTACGCTCCAAGTTCACGCGGTGATCCCGTAGTACGTCTTGGGAGCACAGCATCAGCTCCTGCAACAGTTCGCTTCCCGGCCCCTGCGGCATGAAATCCGCAACGGGCTTGTTGGGGATATCATGCGGTGGCGTGCAGGTGGCCAGTAGAGTATCCTCTTCTCCCTTAATTTTACATATATGCCGATAGCCGACGCCCGGGTAAAAGTGTATCTTATCACTACCAAGGCTCTCCTCCAGTGCAACGATAAGTGGATGACCTTCCTCGCTGGAGATATGCCCGGAGCAATAGCTCCACATCTTTCCGTCACGAACAGCGACCAGATTACAGCGGAAGACGACCTCCTCTTCGTTGACAGGTATGCCCATACTTCTGGCCTCGATGGCGCTCCTCCCACGGTAGTAAACCGTCGGATCGTAGCCAAGCAGCGACATGCAGGCGCAGGCACTTGATGGCTCCATCCCTGGTGGCACTGTACGTACCATTCCCAGGACACCCTCCGTGGTCATCCGATCAAGATTTGGGGTATGCGCTAGCTCCAGACAAGTCTTTCGACCTCTTTCTGGAAGCGGCCAGCCTGCGGCACCATCGACAACCAGTACGCAATATTTCATAATTTTACTAATATAGCAACAACTGTCAATACATACAAGACAACAACCTGGCTGGCTTGCTAACGTATGTATCCAGCGTTATAATGATGGCCACGGGGCGTAGCGCAGTCCGGTTAGCGCGCAGCGTTCGGGACGCTGAGGTCGGAGGTTCAAATCCTCTCGCCCCGATTTTATAACCCATCCTGTTCCGCCTCTTTTTCGGACTCCATCCTCTTTGCTTCCTCCCATAACACGTTCTGCTCCTCCAGGGTCAGGCTTGAAAGTGAGGTTTCTCTCTTCTGGCAGGTCTCTTCCATGCGGGAAAACCGCTTGTAAAAGCGCTCATTAGCTCCACGTAATGCCGATTCCAGATCAATGTCTAGACGGCGGGCGACGCTGGCCAGGGTGAAGAGTAAATCGCCAAATTCCCGAACCCTCTGTCGATGATCGGTAGCCTCATTGAATTCTGCTACCTCCTCGGAAAGCTTATCGATGATGCCCCCTACATCCTCCCAATCAAAGCCCACACGGGCAACGCGCCGACCCATTGCCTGAGAGTATGCCAGGGCTGGCATCTCTTTAGGCAGGCCAGAAAGAAGCGAACCCTTTCCCTCCGACTGTTTTAGTATCTCCCAGTTTGCAACGACTTGCTTGGTATCTTTAGCATCGGCATTGCCAAAGACATGTGGGTGACGATGGATTAACTTGGTACAAATGCCGCGGATAATATCGCCAAGATCAAAATCCCCTTCCTCGCTTGCCATCTTTGCGTGGAGTACAATTTGCATGAGCAGGTCACCTAGCTCCTCGCAGAGCTTTTTCGTGTCCTCCTCATCGATTGCCTCAATTACTTCATAGGTTTCCTCGAGGAGGTTGCCCTTGATCGAGGAATGGGTCTGCTCCCGATCCCAGGGACATCCATCGGGGTTTCGCAGCCTGGCAATAATAGCAACAAGGGTGTCAAAGCTATCCACGTCGCCGAATATTTCACTCATATCGCCCGCATTATATAGGTCAAACCTCTTAATTGACAAGCCGAACCGTGGTTCTTTAGTATAAGACTATGCCCAGGAAGACACTCACTCACTATCTCGGTTATATGCTGACAGGTCTTTTCATACTCTGCATCCCCATTTTTCTAATCACCAGTAATTTGCGTTGGGCAGTCAATGATATAAGCCTATATGAGTATGGTTTCAATAAGTATGCAGTGAGCGAGGAAACGGGCTTCAGCGATGAGGAACTTCTAGAAGTGGCACAGGGATTAATCCGTTATATTAATACAGGGCAGCAGGGAAGTGAGTTCGAAATATTCAATGACAGGGAGCTTGTCCATCTCGAGGATGTTAGGGACCTCGTCCTCGTAAATTATCGCCTGCAGGAAGCTACACTCGGCTTCCTTCTTCTCTTTACCATCGTTGGCGTTATCTGGCAACGAAAGCGTTTTGCATTCTTTCTAGCCAGGATACTCGTCCGTGGTAGCATCTTCACGATAGCCCTACTCGCTGCTCTAGGTGTAGTGGCGCTGATAAATTTTCGGTGGCTTTTCAATGCCTTTCATCACCTCTTCTTTAGCGGCGATTCCTGGATCCTTGCGGGTTACCTCCCACGGATATTTACGGAGGGATTCTTTTCAGATGCCGCGCTTTTTGTAATTGGAGCAATCGTTATAGAAACGCTAATAATCGGCGGCCTGGGAGGATATGTTGTGATAAGAAGTAGAAGGGCAGGGAATTACCCACCTGTCCCACAGGTGGCACAGCTTGGTGCTGAGCAGCTACCACAGGTATCACCGGCAATCGAGGTGGACTCACCACCGGCACCCTTGGACAAGGCGGTAAAGGAGGAGAACAGCTTTCTAGCTGAAGCGTGACACTTGGGGCACGATACAGGTTCACCGGCCTCGCTGAAGGAACGGCGCATCTCGAACATAACATTGCAGGCAGGGCATATATATTCGTATTTTGGCATACCTTAATTATTCTAGCTTATAGAGAAATAGTGGTCAAGTTTGCCAGGCAATTGTCCCGTCAACTATGGTCATCTCCACCCCGATCCCCCTTATATCCTCCGGTGATATCTGGGTAGGATCAGCACTTAATAGTGCGAAGTCAGCCATTTTGCCAACCGTTATTGAACCCTTGACCGCCTCATCGAATGAAGCGTAGGCGGCTGCCTGTGTATACATCTTCAGGGCAACCAGGGGTGAGACCCGTTCTTGGGGAAGCAATTCTTCGCCCTGTTCTGTTCTTCTGGTAACCGCAGCATATATTCCAAGCAGGGGGTTAATAGGCACTACGGGGCTGTCTGACCCGGCGGCTGGCATCAGACCATTCTGAAAGAATGAGCCAATGCGATAGAGCCACCTTTGATGGTCTTCGCGTACTGTTTTGAGATAGCGCTCCCCGTTGTAATAAATAAACGAGGGCTGTGTGACCACCACTGCCCGCATATCGTGTAGTCTGTTCAGCAAATGCGGTGGGCATACCGAGCAATGCTCTATACGATGTCGATGATCCTTTCTCTGCATTCGATCCAGGACATACTCCAATACTCCGGCCGCAGCCGCAACTGTGCTCTCATCGACGGCGTGAATCGCTAGCTGATAGCCGTCAAGATGAGCCCTGAGCCCCTTCTCTTCAATCTCCTCCCGGGGGGGGTAAAGAGACCCCCTTGCCTCACTCAGGACGATCTTTAGCGCTCCCAGCCGCACCGTGTCATCCCCACTGTGAGGCGAGAATCCATGATCTTGAATCTCTCCCAATGATGCGATACCCATCATTACCGATAACCTGGGTACCAGAATACCCCGCTCCCTGAATCCCTGGAGGGTACTTAACTCGACCAGCCTATTATGGACGGTGGCATCTTGAAGGGAGGTGATGCCGTGCGATAGGCATTTCTTGTTGACTAGCCCAATCCCTTTCTCCAGTTCCTCTTGCGATAGGGAAGGTATCATCCTGTCAATATAGGAGTTCATCTCGAAGAGTAGCCCATTGGGATCACCAGAATCCAGGTCTCTTACAATCATCCCGCCCGGTGGCTCTGGCGTCTCATTAGAGATGCCGATAAGGGAAAGGGCCATGCTATTGAGAACACAGGCGTGACTGGAGCGGTGCATGAGCTTCACCGGGTGATGGGGTGCTGCTTCGTCCAGATCATCGCGGTTGGGGTGGCGTTTCTCTGTGAGATAGAACTCATTATATCCTGTTGCCCTGATCCAGGTACCCCTGGTGAGTTTTTGTGCCTGTTTATGAATTTGAGCCTTGATATCGGTAATGGAGGATGCCACAGAGGGGGAGCAGTCGACACTGAGTAAGCCTGAGGCGAAAGCGAGGATGTGGCAGTGGGCATCATTGAAGCCGGGAATTAAGGTCCTGCCGCGGCAGTCGATTTTCTGCGTTTTTGGTCCTTCAAGGTCGCCTAATTTGTCATTATCTCCTACATATATAATCCTGTCGCCTTTTACCGCAACGAGTTTCGCCTTCGGAATTTCGGGATCGATGGTGAGGACATTGGCATTATAGAGGATGAGGTCTGCTTCCGACATTGTCATTTCATTAGCAACTTAGCGCCTTTACAAGCAAGATTATGTCCTTCAATAAATGGTAGCTCAAATCGAAAAGTCGTTATCGAATAGCACCCTTTCCGCCTCTTTTAACCGCTCCATCCCCTTCACCTCATAGGGGAACATATAAAGAATCCGTTGATTCCCACCACACTTGGCGGATATCTCTGAAATATAGCCCTGTTGCATAGCTGCCTTGGTGCGAAGGAAATCGGAATCGGGATCCTTTACCACATGGTTAATAATCATGTTATTAATACTAAGGCCGTAGCTCTGGAACTCACCAATGATATTATCAAGCTGACGCACGGCCAGCGCTTCCGGTATCGTAACCAGGTTGAACTCGACATCGTTCCTGAGGAACTCCATATCCTTGTTGGACAACTCCTCCCATCCTTTTATCACGTCAAGGACAGAGCGTTTTGTTTTTCTTGAAGCCTTGAGCCTGGAATAGATACGGGGGGCTGGCTTTAAGTGTTCGTTAACAATGGATGGCATCCCGAGTAGTCCCAGTGTCTGACCTGCGGGGGCAGTATCCCACACTATCCTTTCATACTCTGCGGATTCGCTAAGCTCTCTTATATAGTCCACCATAAATTCATCTCTGATCCCGGGCACTATAGTAGCAACGAAAGAAACAAACTCTTTATAGCTAATATCCACAACAGTGGAAAATACACCGTAGACCTCCGGCCCAAACTTCTGATCCCACAGTCGTTCTATTTCCTCATAGCCGATCTCATCGAGGTAGAGCCCATCAGCAATCTTTGCAGGTTTCTCCACGTCTTCAATCTCATAAATATCCCTCAGCGATGGTGTAAAGTCAGTTGAAATAATGATAGTCTTCTTTCCATCGTTGGCATAGTGCAGTGCCGTAGCTGCGGCACAGGTTGTTTTACCTACACCTCCCTTACCACAGAACATAACGATATTTTTCATTACCGTCTTCTCTCCAAATGTACCATTAGGATCGATACATCAGCCGGGGTAACGCCATCGATACGGGAGGCTTGTCCCAGAGTCACAGGCTGAAGCTGTATCAGCTTATGCCTCGCCTCATTGCGCAGGCCAGTGATACCACCATAGTCAAATCCACTGGGAATATGCCTTGCCTCCAGCCTCGCCATACGTGTCACTTCGCACTCTTGTTTCTTAATATAGCCCTCGTATTTCGTCTCGATCTCTACCTGCTGGGCAGAATCGGTTTTCAATCCATCGGAACCAATCCCTAGAGAAACCAGTTCTCGATAGCTCGTACCAGGGCGACGCAAAAACTCTAAAGCGCTTACACTGCGACCTGCCTGATTGATATAGCGCTTTTTCAGCCCTTTGATTTCCTCTGCAATGGCCCTACGCTTCGACTCCACCTCCATGTATAGGTCCTTTTCAACTAGCCCTACATCATAGCCGAGGGGTGTAAGCCTGAGGTCGGCATTATCCTGCCGAAGCAGCAATCGATACTCCGCTCGTGACGTAAATAGCCGATAGGGCTCGGTAAGATCCCTGGTCACCAGGTCATCGATCATCACTCCAATATAGCCCTGGTCTCTCCGTACTAAAATAGGACACTTCCCCTTTACCTTGAGGGAGGCATTTATCCCGGCGATAAGCCCCTGCCCTGCTGCTTCCTCATAACCTGTGGTGCCATTGATCTGACCGGCAAGAAATAGACCAGGAACAAGCTTGGTTTCCAGGCTAGCCGAGATCTGGTTGGGGAACACATAATCGTATTCAATGGCATATCCCACCCTCATCATCTCGACGCGCTCGAGCGCTGGTATAGTGCGCAGCATCTCAAGCTGGACATCCTCAGGAAGACTGGTGTTTGCCCCCTGAACATATACCTCATTGGTCTCCCAACCCTCCGGCTCGAGGAAAAGGGGATGGGAATCCTTATGGGCAAATCTAACGATTTTATCTTCAATAGATGGGCAATATCTGGGGCCTATACCATGGATGAGGCCGTTAAAAAGTGGCGCGCGATCTAAGTTTCCCCTTATTATCTCATGTGTTTTTTCATTGGTATAAACCAGATAGCAGGGCAGCTGAGGTCGCCAGGGTGAAGGGGCAAGTGGGTAAATCGGGTTTGGCTCGGGAAAGCTGCACTCTTCCGCCTTCCCGTCCTGACGACTGAAATGAAGTGGAACTTCGCTGCCGGGCTGGATAATGGTCCGTTCAAAATCGATAGTTCTGGCATCAATGCGTGGGGGAGTCCCCGTTTTAAGCCGTCCCAGATTAAATCCGAGGGAGCGCATACTGACAGACAGTCTTTCTGCTGGAAACTCTCCGGCTCGCCCGGCTGAAAACTTTTTATCCCCTACAATTATTTGACCGGTAAGGGAAGTCCCTGTGGTAAGCACCACGCTCTTCCCCTCATATACCTGACCTATGTCTGTCTGCACCTGCAGGATATCGCCCTTAACCCTAATATAATCAACAAGCGACTGTTTCATATCCAGGTTATCCTGTCTCTCCAGGGTATTTTTCATGGTGAGGCTGTAGAGTTTTTTATCCGCCTGAGCCCGCAGTGCTTGAACCGCGAGCCCCTTCCCCGTATTGAGCAACCTTATCTGGATGAAGGTGCGGTCAATGTTGCGAGCCATCTCACCACCGAGGGCATCGATCTCCCGCACCAGGTGGCCCTTAGCCGGCCCGCCGATAGAGGGATTGCAGGGCATGAGGGCAACATTATCAAGATTTATCGTAAGCAGGAGAGTTTTCGATCCCATCCTCGATGCTGCCAGGGCAGCCTCGCATCCGGCGTGTCCCGCTCCAATAACGATAACCTCATACACTTCTTTTCTCCCGGCCACTGCTACCATTCTACCATTGTCTACTAACCACAGTCGACGTTACTCGCGAGAGAGTACGAGAAGCCCCCTGTAATCGTCGTGAGTACTATTAAAGACAATGCTAAGGGAAAAAAGGATAGAAATCATAAGCGCAGATTTGATCTTAAGGTTAAGCTGTGGGAAAGAGCGAAAAAAGCGAATCAACCCTCGCGGATGTATCTGCGAACTTCCCTTAGGCTGGGCCGCTTGCCATACATCAGCAGAAATGTCCTGAAGACTCTCGATGCCAGCCACATGGCTCCGATAATCGAGGCGATAAGGATGGCGATACTAAGCAGGAGCTCCCAGACGGGCATTGCGCCGATGCTGAGCTTCATTATAGCCGCTACCGGAGCAGTCAATGGGAAAAGGGTGAAAACAGTGAATATTAGATGGTCAGGGTTCTCTATGAAAAGGGGAATGAGTATCAATGGGGCTACTGCCGGCATAACGAATATCCCTGTCCATTGGCTGCTCTCCCTGGCAGTAGAGCCGATGGATCCCAGAGTCGCCATCAAAATGCCAAAGAGAAGGTACCCGAGTATGAAATAAATGATGCCAAATATGATAAGGCCTACAGGTATGCTGAGCCCCTCCGGGAGGGAAAAAAAGAGTGAGGCGATAGCGAGGAGGACCACGGAAGACATGAGCCAGGTCACGATTTGTATCAGCCCGGCAGCACCCAGCCCTATCACCTTTCCTGTCAACAGTTGCCTTGCTGAGACCGAGGACAACAGGATTTCAATGAGTCTATTCTCCTTCTCCTCACTGACCCCCTGAAGCAAATATCCCGAGGTGAAAAACAGTGACATCATGAATAAAAGGGCGAAGACATAAGGCATGGCAAAGGCAGCAAGCTCGCTCTCCGCAGGTATGATCTCTCCCGTCTCCGGATCCAGTCTAGTGGACGCTGATAGCATCGGGGACTGCACCCGCAGCAGCACTTCATCGCTTACCTTCCCGTCAAGGAGATTAGCGATGAGAAAGTCTTCCGTTAGTTTCCTTGTCTCCGATGGCTGCCCCAGTTCCCGCTCTGTGGTATATCTCGCGATCAGCCCCGTTTCGACGTAGTCCTCAGGGATGATAAAATACTCGTTGAGCTCCTCCGTAAACAGGGCTTCCCTGGCCTCATCGTTTGTGTCATAAACGATGAAAACAGCGCCATCCGGATTAGTATAATCGTTGAACATACCGGTATTATCAACATAGCCAATCTTAAGATCTTCTGGTGGAGCTCCCCCATCACTCCAGTTTGCCACCCCCATATAGATCAGCATACCCAGAAGCCCCAAAACGGGAAAGCTTAAGGTGAGCAGTATATAGGATATCCTCCTTATGGTGGTGGTAAATTCGTGCCTGGCGATAATCCCGGTCTTTTTCATCGCTTCACAACCTGAAGGAAGATCTCATTTAACGATGGGGTAGAGACCTCGAAGCGGTCTACCTGTATGTTATTACCTACTAGCTGACTGAGTATCTTCTGCGGGGAGGTCTCACTATCAATGAATAACTCCACATACTTACCATGCTCTTTCATCCCGCTTACCCCTTCAATCTCGCCTATAATTCCATCGCACGCAACAAATACAGAGTTGTTGCGGTAGCGCCATTTGATCTCAGCGAGGTTCCCATAGAGGACCATGTGTCCCCTGTCTATCATCAGGATGCGGTCGCACATCTCCTCCACCTCATTCATCATATGTGTACTAAGGATAATCGTCTTCCCTTGCTCTTTAAGCTCCAGGACGATATCCTTTAAAAGTTGCCTGTTGACCGGATCAAGACCGGCAAATGGTTCATCCAGAACAATCAAATCCGGATTATGGGCAATAGTGACCAGAAACTGGATGATCTGCCCCATGCCGCGGCTCAGCTCGTTTATCTTTTTATCTTTGTGGGGGTACATATCCACCTGTCTTAGAAGCTCCTCCGCCCGGTGCTTGGCGACCGTTGTTTCCACATCCTTCAGGCTGGCCAGGTAGATCAGGGAATCGGAGACCCTCATCTTACGATACAATCCCCTCTCCTCGGGTAGATAGCCGATCCTGTTCTTGATGTCTTCCTCCAGGGATCGTCCGAAGAGACTGATATCCCCGGAGTCTGGCTTAATAATATCCATAAGCATCCTTATGGTGGTGGTCTTTCCAGCACCATTGGGTCCTACAAGGCCGAAAACCTCTCCCTGCTCGAGGGTGAAGGAAACATCCTTTACCACCGCATTGCCACCAAATGATTTGCTGATATGGGAGATTTCGACCTGAACCTCTCTCTCAGCTACACTCTGCCCTTTTGATGGGAAGACTTCCGCTATTGGTGTGGCGCTCTCTAACCGAGGGTCTTTTTCAACCCCCTTGAGTTGCGTTTCCGTCTCCGAAGATGTGATCAGTGCCATGGGAGTGGTCATCTCCAATGGGGGTGCCTCTTCGCTTCTATCCAGGGATTCATCTTTCTCCCGCTCCTCCTGGCGCTGTCTAAAGGAACGCACCATAAGACGCAGCACTATGGCGAGAATAATAGCAGTAATGACAATAATGATGAAGGCAGTATCCATTAGCATCCGTTCTTTGACTTAAGAGCCATTAGCAGAGTATACTTCAACCATTCTAGACCGTCAATTTCTGTCGTATGGAAGAGCTTGCAAGTAAAGTAATAGACTGGATTAAAGGGCAGGTAGCACGAGCAAAGCGTCGCGGCGTAGTCTTTGGCTTGAGCGGTGGAATCGACTCCGCGGTGGTTGCGGTACTGTGCAAGCGTGCCTTTCCCGATAATACCCTGGCGCTGATAATGCCCTGCCATAGCAGCGAAAGCGATATTGAACATGCGGAGGCGGTTGCCAGTAAATTCAACATTCCCACTAATACTATCGCTCTGGAAGGGGTGTTCTCCTCACTGCTAAAGGTACTACCTTCAGGCGATTATGAGCCAGCTAATAATAAGCTGGCTGAAGCTAATCTGAAACCCAGACTGAGAATGCTCGCACTGTACTACTCAGCAACTCAGCTTCACTATCTGGTAGTGGGAACTGGCAATAGGAGTGAAATATCTATCGGATACTTCACCAAATATGGCGATGGTGCGGCGGATATCCTGCCTCTTGGCAATCTGGTGAAAAACCAGGTGCAGGAACTGGCAGTCTATCTGCGTATCCCCAGAGAGATAATCCAGAAGCCTCCCTCGGCAGGCCTGTGGGTAGGGCAAACCGATGAGGCGGAGATGGGCATAACATACGATGAACTTGACCGTTACCTCCTCACAGGTCACGCGGCCGAAGAGGTTAAGAAGAAAATTGATGCCAAAATAACAGGAAGCTCCCATAAGAGATCCTTGCCCGCTATACCTTCATTCTAAATCACTTTATGCGTTGCGTACTATCAAGCAGAGACCGCTGAAAAAGAGGTGCAGGATACTTCCTGCCGGGGGTCTGGGGGTGTCCCCCAGGCTTTAAAGTCCCCCAAGATTGGGGGATATAGGGGGTTGATTGAGATTATTTCAGCAGTCTCAATCAGTATACCCATCGCCAGTTGACATAAGAATGACCTCTTTAATCTTATTTTGGCACAGCAAGCTCTTGTTTAAATGATGTTGCTATGCTATCATGCATTTGTAGTTCTTTGACACTAAGAGACGAGATGAATACGGAAAAGGAAAAGGCCCTGGAACTGGCGGTGAGCCAGATCGAGAAGCAGTTTGGCAAAGGCTCGATTATGAGACTGGGGGAGGACTCGGTCAGGACAACAATAGATTTCATCCCAACAGGCGCCATTTCTCTGGATCTCGCACTTGGTATTGGGGGTATCCCTAGGGGTCGGGTTACTGAGATATTTGGGCCGGAGATGAGCGGAAAATCAACCATGGCGCTTCATATCATCGCTAAGGCTCAGAATCAAGGTGGCACAGCAGCCTATATCGATGTAGAGCATGCCCTTGACCCCGGATATGCTGCCAACTGTGGTGTCAAAGTAGAGGACGTACTAATATCCCAGCCAGACACGGGGGAGCAAGCGCTGGAGATTACAGAGGCGCTGGTTAGAAGCGGGGCGGTGGATATTGTCGTTATCGATAGCGTGGCTGCACTTGTCCCCAGGGCAGAGCTTGAGGGGGATATGGGGGATGCCCATGTGGGACTTCAAGCTCGCTTGATGTCCCAGGCTCTGAGAAAGCTTTCTGCTGCCATCCATAGGTCAAATACCGCGGTAATATTCATCAACCAATTGCGGGAGAAGGTGGGGGTTTTCTTTGGAAACCCCGAGGTAACCCCAGGGGGTCGAGCATTGAAATTCTACAGCTCGGTAAGGATTGATCTGAGAAGAATTGAAACCATTAAAAAAGGAGATGAGACGATAGGGAGCAGGGTGAGGGCTAAGATTGTTAAGAATAAGGTCGCACCTCCTTTCAAGAAAGCCGAGTTTGATATTATGTTCGATACGGGGATAAGTAGCGAAGGCTGCCTTCTCGATCTAGGGGTAGGAATTGGGTTGGTGCAGAAATCGGGCGCCTTCTATTCCTATGGCGAAAGACGCCTGGGTCAGGGACGCGAGAACGCCAAAGATTACCTGGTGGAGCATAAAGATGTTGCCCAGGAGATTGAACAGCAGATTCGATCGGTAGTCTTCACTTCTCAAAGCCCTGACAATAGCGATTTGGCCGCATCATAAAGCTTGCCCAAGGTCACAAGGTAAAAAAGGCTGGGAGTTTTTCTGTCCAGCCTTTTTGCGTTTATTTATGAAGACTATAACTGCTATAAAAACTCAGAATAGGAGGCGGGGTAGTGAGCGGGCAGGTATTTACCTGGATGGAAGGTTCGCCTTCAGCATGGAAAGAGACATGGTCGTGAAGCGTGGTCTTTGCCTGGAGAAGACGCTCTCCGATTCTGAGGTCAAAGAACTGGCGTTGGCTGAGGTCTCGGGGAAGTGCTATAACGCTGCAATTCGCCTTCTAAGGTATCGCCCGCGAAGCGAAGCGGAGATCAGGATCAGGCTCAGCCAAAGATTCGATAGGGAAATCATCGAAGGGGTCATTCTGCAGCTCAGGGAAAGGCAAATGATAGATGATACCGCCTTCGCATTGTACTGGATAGAACAACGGGAATATTTTAGCCCCCGCGGGAAGAGGCTACTAAAGGTAGAGCTAGCACGCAAGGGGATAGACAGCGAGATAATCGATGAGGTACTGGATGGTATCGATGACAACGAGTATGCCTATCGAGCAGCTCAGAAGAAGGGTCAGAGCCTAATAAAAGAGGACTACGAAACCTTTAAGCGAAAGTTGGGCAGCTTTCTGCTCAGAAGAGGCTTCGGCTATGAGACAGTGAGCAGCACGAGCGAGCACCTCTGGCAGGAGCTAAGGTAGAAGTTCTATTAACCGTGGAGTAATTAGACGTCTTATGTAGAAAATCTAAGCTAGTAAAGCACCATTATGTAGTCTGGAAAGATCCAGACGAAGGGAGAGAGAGAAATGGATTGGTGGCAAATTATTGTAGCTGCTGTGGTGGGAATGGCGCTTGGGGGCACAGTTGCGATTCAGGTATGGCGGGTGGTTGTTGGTCGCCGGATTCGTGCTACCCAAAGTGAGGTTGAAGCCCTCCAAACCGAAGCTCAGACCAAGTACAAAGAAATGCTTTTTGAGGCCAAGGAGGAAGGGCTTAAAATCAAAACTCAAGCTGAGTCAGAAATCCGTGAGCGTCGTGCTGAGCTTCAGCGGCATGAGAAGCGTATTTCCCAAAAAGAAGAGAACCTCGATAAAAAGATGGATACATTGGAAAAACGGGAGCAGGGGATTATCGCCAAGGAAAAGGAGGCGGAAAGCGTGAATACTCAGCTTCTGGAGTTAAAGCAAAAGCAGGTTCAGCGATTGGAGCTTATCTCCGGAATCTCCAGCGCTGAGGCAAAAGAGCTCCTGATCAAAGCGGTGGAAGATGAGGTCCGTGAGGATGTTTCCCGTCGCCTTCACCAGCTAGAGGCTGAGTTTAAACAGGAGGCTAATGAGAAAGCTCAGGAGATTCTATCCCAAGCTATGCAGCGCTGTGCAACCGATGTCGTCTCCGAGAGCACTGTCTCCGTAGTTCCGCTTCCCAGCGACGAGATGAAGGGACGCCTCATCGGGCGTGAGGGGCGGAACATCAGAGCTCTGGAGAATGCCACCGGTGTGGACCTTATCATTGACGATACACCCGAGGCAGTGACCATTTCCGGCTTCGATCCGGTACGTCGCGAGATCGCTCGGATTGCCCTAGAAAAGCTTATCCTCGATGGAAGAATTCATCCCGCCCGTATCGAAGAAATGGTGGCAACAGCAAAGAACGAGGTCGAAGCTAAAATGCATACCGAAGGAGAGAATGCGGTCCGCGAGGTGGGTATGCCCGGACTGCAGCCTGAGCTGGTCAAGCTCCTCGGTCGCCTCAAATATCGATTCAGCTATGGACAGAATGTACTGCAACATAGCATCGAGGTAGCTCACCTTGCTGGTATGATCGCGTCGGAGTTGGGAGTCAAGGTTGCACTGGCAAAGAGAGCAGGACTGCTGCATGACATCGGCAAGGCGGTAGATTTCCAGGTAGAGGGACCTCACGCCAAGATAGGCTATGATATAGTTAAGCAATGGGATAAATCTGCTGAGGTAGCTAATGCCGTAGCAGAACATCATGGGGAAACTAATTCTATGAGCATCCTGGGCTTTATCATCTCCGCTGCTGACGCCCTAAGCGGGGGAAGACCAGGGGCCAGAAGAGAGTCCCTGGAACGCTATTTGCAGCGTTTGGAAGCATTGGAAAATGTGGCCAATAGTTTCTCTGGGGTGGAGAAATCATATGCGATCCAGGCTGGTCGCGAGATCCGCATTATGGTTAAACCTGTCGAGGTAGACGACATCGGAGCGCTTAGGCTCACCCGGGATATTGTGAAGAAGATCGAGGAAACCCTGGAGTATCCCGGCCAAATTAAGGTAACTGTCATTAGAGAAACCAGATCGGTCGAATACGCGAAATAGGAAAGATAGTGCGCATTCTTATGGTAGGCGATGTCATAGGTAGGCCTGGCAGGCGGGCAGTACGTGCTTTACTGCCCGGATTGCGCCAAGAATATGCAATCGATCTGATCATCGCTAATGGCGAAAACGCAGCCGGAGGTATTGGTATAACGACGGAAACGGCAGCTGAGCTTTTCGAATCCGATGTCGATGTCATCACCTCAGGAAACCATATCTGGGCTCAACGGGAGATCATACCCACCCTTGATAGCAGTCCATCGATCCTACGCCCCCTTAACTATCCACAGGGAGTCCCCGGTCACGGCTACTTTATCAAGGGAGAGGCCATGGTAGTCAATCTTATAGGGCGCACGTTTATCGGTAACTTCGATTGCCCTTTCCGGGCGATCGATCAACTCCTCGAGGATCTTGCCGATAAAAAGCCTCCCGTCATTGTCGTTGACTTTCATGCTGAGGCTACCTCCGAAAAAGTAGCCATGGGGTGGTATCTGGATGGCCGTGTAAGCGCAGTGTTGGGTACGCATACCCATGTGGGCACTGTCGATGCCAGGTTGCTCCCTAAAGGCACAGCCCACGTCACCGATGTCGGCATGACGGGCCCTCTTGATTCGGTGATCGGTGACGATATTAATACGGTGCTTACAAGATTTCTTACACAGTTACCCTATCGCATATCTGTGGGTAAAGGGAGCGTTATCCTTAATTCCGTTCTCGTAGAGATTGAGGAGACGACGGGCAGAGCGAAGAATATAAAACGAATCGACCGGGAGTTCGAGTAAAATTACAGCTAAAGTTGACCTTCATATTCACACTACTGCCTCCGATGGGCGGCTGACTCCCGAGGAGACAGTGCAGCTCGCCGTAAAAAATGGGCTGAGTATAATCGCCATTACCGACCATGACTCACTGACAGGGATTGAGCCTGCCTTACTCGCAGCTGAACGCTTCCCGTCACTAAGAGTGATCCCCGGCCTGGAGATTAATACCGATATACCTAACGCTGAAGTTCATATTCTCGGTTACTTTATAGACTATCGAGATGATGAGCTTAACCAATCTCTCGAGCGGCTACGGGATTCCCGTGAGTTCCGAGCGCAGAAAATAATAGGCAAGCTAGGTGAACTGGGAATCGATATTGCATGGCACCAAGTCCTCGAATTGGCCAGTGGTGGTGCTGTTGGGAGACCGCACATCGCAAGGGCAATGCTGGAGCAAGGTTATGTTACTTCTATGCAGGAGGCATTCAATGGATACATCGGTCGGCAGGGGCCAGCGTATGTCGAGCGGGCCAGGCTTTCTCCACAAGAGGCAACAAAGCTCATGGTAAAAGCAGGGGGACTACCTGTACTGGCTCACCCGGCAGATATCGATAACATCGAGAAGTTTGTGACAGACCTCAAGGAGGTCGGGCTGGTAGGCTTAGAGGCATACTATAATAGATATGATAAAAAGACTATCCAAAGATTAGTCTCCTTGGCGAATAACCACGGGCTGATCACATCCGGGGGCAGCGATTTTCACGGTTTCGGGGATGACAAGGAGACACCAATGGGCGCAGTAGACGTCCCTTTCGATTGCGCCGAGCGTCTTATTGCCCTGGCAGAGCAACGGGCCCAGCAGGTGATTAAACAGTGAAGTGGCAGACGGAGACACTGGATTTTCCCACTGATAAAGGTACATTGCATGGCGAGATTCTTCTACCAAATGGAGAAGGGCCATTCCCGGGCGCAGTACTTTGTCATGGGATGGCATCGGGTCAGCTAACTATGAAGCCCAGCGCCCAGAGGCTGGTACGCCGGGGTATAGCTACGCTGACCTTCGATTTTCGCGGGCACGGCAAGAGCGAAGGGGTTCTTGATGGCGATCTCGCAGAAGATGTCATAGCCGCCACGAAATTCTTACGTTGCCACGATAAAGTTAACCCTAAACGCATCGCTATCGTGGGGCACAGCATGGGAGCTTTGGCGGCTATACAAGCGGCCACAACTTTAAAAAATATTTGGGCCCTGGTTTGCCTATCCAGTCCTGCTGAAATCGACGGCCATTTTACAACACTGTGGGCTCACTTCACGACAAAGGCAAAACAGGCAGGAAATCCCATAATTGAATTTCCACGTAACGGATCTCTCTATATACATGGGGGGCTTATTAGCATGCTCTCCAGGATTTGGATGTGGCTGCGTGGTTATAGATTAAGGGTTAATGTGGAGGAAGGCCCAGAGTGTTTGATGAAGCTTAACCCTCTGGAATATATTGATAAGATTGGGGATTTCCCAAAGCTTTTCGTCCATTGCAAGGGAGATAAGTGGCTCGCTTATGAGGAAGTCCACAGACTCTATGAGATAGCCCCACCGCCAAAGAATTATATATTATCTGGGGGTGGTTTTCATTCCGCCCCTCTTTTTCCTGGTCAACTCAGGGGGAGATGGATTTCGTGGCTCGTATCTGTATTAACCTAAACCAGGAGTATCGGTCGTGATAGTTCAAATTACATTAATGACGATAGGCGCTTATTTTCTTGGCGCCATACCGACATCCTATATAGCTAGCCGGTTGCTCAAAGGGATCGACATAAGGAGTTACGGTAGCGGAGTATCGAGCGGGTCTAATGTTTGGCATTCCGTGTCCCGTTGGGCAGGAGTCACGGTAGTTACTTTCGATATCCTGAAAGGCCTCGTCCCGGTAACTATTTCTTACTATGTATTAGGTTTTGACATATGGGCAGCGGGGATCGTAGGGTTGGCGGCTATCGCTGGACACAGCTGGTCCATCTTCCTTCGTTTTCATGGGGGGCGAGGCGTTGCTACTATGATGGGCTCGCTTATGACTCTAGTTCCTTTGGTAGTCCTGGTATTTGTCGTCATTATGCTCCTCGGTTTTATTATATTTAAGAACTCCCCCATATCAATGCTCTTTGGTGTTGCTGCCACGCCTCTTGCCAGTTTGGGCTTGGGAAACTCACCGGGATTGACCTTGTGCCTGTTCGGCATGGTGCTCCTCCTGATTACTAAGCGGCTTTTAGCAGAGCGCACAATACCCCCCGGCGAATGGAAGCGAGTGATGATTTACCGTTTGTTCCTGGATCGGGATACCCGTAATCGGGAGGCCTGGATCTACCAGGCTTTCTCTAGTACGGAGGAGACATAGATAAAGAGATGAGATGCGCTTCTCACCCGGATATAGAAACAAATGTAAGCTGTGGACGGTGTGGGAAACCCGTCTGTCCAAAATGTATGGTGCAGACGCTTGTGGGGCCGCGTTGCCCGGATTGCGCAAATTTAAAACGCTTGCCTACCTATGAAATATCAACACGGCACTACCTTATTGCTATCGGGGTGGGCGTAGGGGTTGCAATTGTTGCAGGTATTGCCTGGGCTCTGATCTGGAGAGCGATCCCGTTCCTATCCCTTTTAACAGCAGCAGGTGTAGGCTATGCTATTGGTGAACTCATCAGCCGCGCTACAAACCGCAAGCGCGGCCCCGGCTTACAGGTCATCGCTGGCGTTAGCGTATTGATAAGCTTTGCCACCAACTATCTCTTTGCTGCCTACGTTCTTTCAGTACCCTGGTTCAGCTTATATACTATTATTGGTCTCGCCCTGGGTATCTTTATAGCTGTTACACGGCTGCGCTAGAAGGGCAGGGCAATAAGAGGGGAATTGCCGGAGTACGGGATTTGCCCCAAGGTGCCCCAAACAGTCATTATACGTACAAAGAGGTGCAGGATACTTCCTGCCGGGGGTCTGGGGGTGTCCCCACGTTAACTTTCTCCCCACTCTCCTTGTGCCCTACTTCTGTAATTCCCGCTCCGCCCC
>JAVLBD010000049.1:0-9494 GCA_031581405.1 Dehalococcoidia bacterium | reverse complement strand
TCATCACTGAACTCCTCCTCCATAGCCATTATCAACTCCACCAGGTCCAGGGAGTCAGCGTTTAAATCATCGATGAAGGAGGTGCCCGGTTTCACCTGCTCCTCCTCGACGCCTAACTGATCAATTATTATTTTTATTAACCTTTCGTAGACAGTAGCCACTCTTCACCCCCTTTCTCTACTCAAGCCGGCACTAACAGTGCCTAAAACCCCGTTAATGAATTTCGGGGAGTTTTCGCTGCCAAAGGTCTTTGCCAGCTCTACAGCTTCATTTATGGCTGCCTTAAGCGGCACCTTATTATTTAACAATATCTCGAAAATGGCAAGCCTCAGTATGTTCCTGTCTATAATCGCAAGCTGTGCTACCGGCCATGCCGGGGCATGAGTTTGAATAATACTATCGATCCTATCCTTGTTTGTCAGCACGCCACCGACAAGCTCCCGAGTGAAACCTGACACTTCTTCGGGCAGCGTGACCTCCGATACTAATCGATCTATGGTCTCCTCAGCATCATGGCCTACGGAGTCCACCTCAAACAGCACCTGTAGCGCGATAACCCTCGCCTTTCTCCTTATCCCCATTTTGGCCCCAAGTAACCCACTCACCTACTCCCTGGATATAGGCATAGACCACCGACTATACTACAGCATTTGAAAACTTTCCTGCGGGCAAGCTCATGTCGATTTCAGTCTAGCAGATAAGCTTAAGAGCAGTCTAGATGCTCATTACCTTTACCGAGCTTGCATCCTCGACATTTAGAATCTGCGCTTCAGGATTAATCCTTTTAATCAAGCCGCGCAACACCTGTCCGGGACCGATCTCAACAAAGGTTGAAACTCCCGCGTCCACCATATACTCGACGCTCTTCTGCCATTGTACACAGCTTGAGAGCTGCTGAAGAAGCTCATCTTTTATTTCAGTAGTGGTGGTCACTGGCTGGGCAGTGCTGTTTACCACAATGGGTACTTTGGGGTCAGAGAAGTTAAGTTGAGATATCGCCTCAGCCATTCCCCCAGTGGCGGGCTGCATCAAGGAGCAATGGAAGGCACCGCTTACCTTAAGTGGCGTAACGTACTTCGCCCCCATCGCCCTAGCCAGATCCATAGCCCGAGCCAACGTCTCTCTGGATCCGCCGATCACGATCTGAGTCGGGGAGTTGATGTTGGAGATCTGAGCCCCGGTCTCCTGACATATCTCTTCTACAGATAACGCATCAAGGCCGATTATCGCCGCCATGCCACCCGGGATCCTCTCTCCCGCCTCCTGCATCAATTTCCCTCTTTGCCTGGTGAGCTGAACTGCGTCTGCAAAATCGAGTACGTCAGCCGCTACCAGTGCAGTATACTCCCCAAGACTATGCCCCGCCACAAATGCGGGGGGAATAAGCCCACTCGTAAAGTTATCAGCGGATCTCAAACACGCAACGCTTGTAGTGAGGATTGCCGGCTGGGCGTTAACTGTTTTCGCCAGCTCTTCCTCAGGCCCCTCAAAGCAAAGTCGAGAAAGAGAAAATCCCAGTGCATCGTCTGCCTCTTCAAAGATTTCCCTGGCTGGAATGGAGGCATCATATAGGTCACGACCCATCCCTACCCGCTGCGAGCCCTGTCCCGGGAAGACATATGCCAAATTTGCTTCTCGATCAGCCAATACTCACTCCCAAATATACGGTGCGCATTCTCCTCGCTTCATTATGCCTTCTTCTTTGCCTTGACCTCAATTACTTCGCGCCCCAAGTAGCTGCCGCAGGTAAGACAAACATGATGTGCCAGTTTTGCGCTGTGGCACTGAGGGCAGTAGTCAATGGCGGGCAAACGCAACCCCAGATGCGAACGTCTCTTTCCCTGACGTGCCTTGGCTGTCCTTTTTTTTGGTAATGCCATTCTTTCGTCCTAGACCATCCTATATATTAAAGTTTTACTTCACTTTTCCCATTTCAAAAGGGGGGCCAACCGGGAGTCGACATCGCTGGGAGAGCAATTACATGTACCAAGATTGAGGTTGTAACCACAATCAGGGCATAGTCCAGCGCAATCCTCACGGCAAAGAGGCTTCATTGGTTGCTCTAAAAGGGAATACTGGCGTACCGCCTCATGAAGGTCGATTTCCTGGCCCTCACTTATGGTGAAAGCGCCCTCTTCTGCTTTCACTAAATACTCGTCCTTAATCCTCAGGATCAACGGCTGCTCAACGGAACTGAGGCATCTACTGCAAGATGTCTTTAGTATAACATTAAGGGCACCGCTAACAAATATGCCGCGATCCGTACGAACCAGGTCTACCTCCCCATAGATTGGAGAGCCACTACCCTCAGTAATACTATAGTGCCGGCTGGAACCCGCGGGCTCCTTAACCTGCTGCGAGACATCGATTATCATGATTCCGTGTGAATTTGGATATTATAGTTATTAGATTGCCACCTGTCAAGTCCCTGTCGTTATTGCAAACTAACATAGCTTATGCTACCATATGGTGTTGCCATTTGGCAAACAGGATTGAGGAAGGTAAAATGCCTAAAATATATTTCATCGATGTAACCAATCGCGATGCTGTCCAGGCCTCACGAATTATAATGTCAAAGCTGCAAAAGACCCTGCTTAATTTTTACCTTGGCGAGATGGGTCTGCATCAATCGGAGTTCGGCTTCCCTACAGTTAAGCACGAGCGCAACTATATTCAGGGAAATCTAGCGCTAAAGAACCAGGGGGTCTTCGCAGAGCTGATACTGGAAGGGTGGTGCCGCGCTATCATTGGGGATGTGAAGGATTCGTTGGCCTCAGGAGTTCGCGACCTCAACATCTCCATTTCTACTTCGGATCAAATGATCCTTCATAAGTTCCGCGGCAAGCTGGATCGAGATGCGGTTATTCGTGAGATGACAGAGGCGGCTATCTACGCTAAAAGTAATGGAGTAAATACACTGGGAGTAAATGCGGAGGACGCCTCCCGAACCGATATGGGTTACCTCATCGAGTTCGCTCAGGCAGCTAAGAAGGCTGGGGCCGACCGAATAAGGTACTGCGACACACTAGGATACGATACCCCAATGAGTATCTATGATCGTATAAAGGAACTGGCAGAGGCGGTGAAGATCCCTGTTGAACTCCACTGCCACAATGACCTGGGCATGGCAGTGGCCAATTCCGTTGCCGGAGCCAAAGGGGCCCTCGACGGTGGCGTCGACACCTATATCAATACCTCTGTGAACGGGGTTGGCGAGCGTGCCGGGCAGACAGACCTTGTAAGCTGTATCTTGGCTCTCAAGTTTGGCCGCGGTATGCAAGACTATGAGATTGCTGACCAGCTTGACCTCACGATGGCCGACAAACTAAGCAGGTATGTTTCTCTTGCATTCAACATTCCTATCCCCATTAATCAACCCGGGGTAGGGGCCAATATCTTCGCTCATGAGGCCGGCATCCACGCCGACGGCGCCCTAAAGGACCGCCGTAATTACGAGCTTTTCGATTACGAGAATCTTGGGCGGGGCGAGGATGAACGAATTCCCACAGGCCGTGTAATCACCACAGGGGAGTTTGGAGGTATTGCCGGGTTCCGCTACGTCTACCAGGAGATCGGCATCACCCTGCCTGATGATGCTAGCGCTAAACCTATACTGGATCTGGTACAGTTTGCCAGCGCCCATAACCAGCTACCGCTCACCGACGATGAGCTCGTCTTCATCGCCAGCCATCCCGAAGAAGTGCGAAAAATCCTTACCTTAGCTCCCTAAAAAAGTAGCCTCTCAGGAAGACGGAGGTTGCGAAACGACGGCCTTCTTTACTATAAGGAGCTAAGAGAAGTTCGCCGGATAGCACTAGGACGACGCCTTCTACTAAATATTTTCTGGAATCAATTCCAAGCTATTCCCTGGAAGATCACCTTCTAATTGAATCCCCACATTCACTCAAAGTAGGGTTGATAAGTTTTAGAAATTGGGTACAATATAGTCCATCACCCATGAAGGAGGGTTGTCTTGGATTATTTCCTAACTGAACAGCAAACGCTCATTAAAGGCCTGGCTCGAAGGATCGCCGAGGAAAGGATACTACCCGTTCGGGCAGAGCTGGACGAGAAGGAGGAGTTTCCCTGGGCAATCGTAAAAGATATGGCAGATTCCGATCTGTTTAGAATCTTCATACCGGAGCAATATGAGGGTTTGGGAGAAGGCCTATTCGCCCTGTGCATAGCTACTGAGGAGCTTAGTCGAGCCTGCTGCGGTGTCGCCCTTACCTATGCTACAGACGCCCTGGGAACCATACCCCTATTGCTCTACGGAACTGACGAACAGAAACAGAAGTACCTGCCAATTATAGCTTCTGGAACAAAGCTCACCGCCTTCGGCCTAACCGAGTCCGGGGCAGGCAGCGACGCCAGCGCTATGAAGACAACCGCGACCCTCGACGGAGATGACTATATCCTTAACGGTTCAAAGCAGTTCATCACAAACGGCGGTGAAGCTGAGCTCTACACAATCATCGCAATAACCGACCCATCAAGAGGAACCCGTGGCGCCAGCGCCTTTTTAGTGGAGAAAGGAATGCCCGGGTTTACCTTTGGCAAGAAGGAGCAAAAGATGGGGATCCGCGCCTCCGCCACCAGTGAGCTTGTTTTTCATAACTGCCGGGTGCCCAGGGATAATCTGGTTGGCAGAGAGGGACTGGGATTCATCGTAACCATGAAGACCCTGGACGTATCCCGCTCCGCTGTCGGTGCGCTAGCAGTTGGACTCGCGCAGGGAGCGCTGGAAGCAGCGGTGGCTTACGCCCGTGAGCGAAAGCAGTTCGGGCACCCGATCTCCAGTTTACAGGCCATTCAGCACATGCTGGCCAACATGGCTATGGAACTGGAAGCGGCAAGAGCCCTAGTCTATGCTGCAGCCAGAACTTTCGATAGCGGGGCCAAAGACTTCACTGAGGAAGGAGCCATGGCCAAGGTCTTCGCTACCGACATGGCGATGAAGGTAACCACCGACGCAGTGCAGGTCTTCGGCGGCGTGGGCTATATGCGCGACTACCCTGTAGAGAAAATGATGCGTGACGCCAAGATCAACCAGATATATGAAGGAACCAATCAGGTGCTGAGAAACGTCATCGCCCTCGAGCTGCTAAAGCGGAAAGCCCTACGTGAATGAACATAGTAGTCTGCATAAAGCAGGTGCCCGGCACAACCGAGATCAAGATAGACCCCGATACCAATACACTTGTCCGTGAGGGAATACCGGGCATCATTAATCCCTTCGATTGTTACGCCCTTGAAGAAGCTGTCCGTCTCAGGGAAAGGTGCGGCGGCAAGGTCACTGTCATAAGCATGGGGCCTCCCCAGGCAGAGGAAGCATTACGTGAAGCGATCTCCCTGGGCGCCGACGAGGCAATCCTGATAAGCGACCGCGCGTTCGCCGGCTCCGATACATGGGCGACGTCCTATGTTCTCTCCCGGGCAATAGCAAAGATAGCAAACTACGATGTCATAATCTGCGGACGGCAGACGTTGGATGGGGATACCGGCCAGGTAGGCCCCGAGCTCTCCGAGATGCTGAGGGTACCATTTGTGGCCTATGTAAGCGAGGTGGAGGAGATCAAGGACGACTACATGAGGGTTCAGCGGATGGTCGAGGAGGGCTACGAAACCATCGAGATGAGCCTGCCCGCAGTTATTACCGTAGTAAAAGAGATCAACATACCCCGCCTGCCATCGCTGCGCGGGTCGATGAAGTCCAAGACAGCAAACATACCTGTATGGTCGGCCGAAGACATTGGAGCTGAGGCGAACAAGGCCGGCATTTCTGGCTCACCCACCCGAGTGGTTAAAATCTTCTTCCCTAGAAGAGAGCATAAGAGCGAGATAATGCAGGGAAATCTGGAAGAGCAGATAGACCAGCTTATGAAGAAGCTGGAGGAGATAGTTTAAACTCTGTTGTGTACCACATCCTGTAATTGAGAGAATTGTTTATGGCAAATGATATCTTGCTCTATATCGGCTCTACCGCAATCATCCTATGGGGGATAGCTCATATTGTCTTTACGAAAGGGGTTGTTAGCGGTTTTGATCCCATATCAAAAGACAACAAGCTGGTCATTACAATGGAGTGGATCGCAGAGGGTCTAACGCTTATCTTCATCGGCCTGCTCGTACTGCTCATTACCGTTCTAGAAGGAACTGATAACTCGGTATCGATTTTTGTATACAGGGCCTCCGCCGTGATGCTTATCGTTATGGCAGTATTGAGCCTGTTTACCGGGGCGAGAATACCTTTCGTACCGTATAAGCTCTGTCCACCAATATTTACGACTGCCGCAATACTGTTTATCGCGGGGAGTGTTCTTTGAGTAGGTCACAGCATGTGACAGTGCGGTTGAGCTCTTCTTACACCCAAGAGAGCAAAAGAGCGAGATAATGCAGGGGAATCTGGAGGAGCAGATAGATCAGCTAGTGCAGAAATTGGAGGAGATCGTTTAGGAGCCGCGTGTATAGAGAAATACACGGCTAGATGTATCACCCCCTATGTTGAGATAAAGCGGCATGCTTCCTGGATTGCCCGATCGAGTCGGGCAATGACAGATACAGTAGAAGACGTGTAGTGACAGATACGGTGGAAGTCAGGCAGTAACAGATATGGTGGATAGCGGTCAACGATGGCTAGAGACCATTGAATGGTGAGCCTATTCCACAGTAATCATAGCGACTAATGAAGATAAGCACTCGCCAATTATAGGGAGAATAGTGACAATCAACATTGACCATGAAAAATGCACCGGCTGCGGCTCGTGTGAGCCAGTCTGCCCCTTCGGCGTTATTGAGGTGGTGGATGAAAAGGCGAAAGTCAAAGAAGGATGCAACCTGTGCGGTGCCTGCGTGGACGCCTGCGTGGAGGACGCTATAACGATCGAAGAGGTCAAGCAGGAGGTCAGCGAAGGCTTCCGCGGAGTGTGGGTATTCGCCGAGCAGCGAGACGGCAGGTTAAAAACAGTATCTTATGAGCTAATATCGGAGGGCAGAAAGCTGGCCGATAAGCTGGGGACAGAGGTATGTGCCGTATACCTCGGTCACAACGTGGAAGGGGCGGAACAGCTCATTGCTTATGGAGCTGACAAGGTCTATCTGGTAGACGACCCGGCTCTGTCAGACCATCAGGAGGACTATTACACCGCAGCCCTCGTGGGCCTAGTGAACCAGCATAAACCTGAGATACTTCTCGCCGGTGCCACCGCAATGGGCCGATCCTTTATCCCCAGGGTAGCTGCTATCCTGTATACAGGGCTCACCGCCGACTGCACCGGTCTCGATATTGATCCCGAAAGCAAGCTCCTGCTGCAGACACGACCCACCTTCGGCGGCAATGTTATGGCTACCATCATGTGCCAGGCGAGGAGGCCCCAGATGGCTACCGTCCGACCCCACGTATTCAAGAAAGGGGCTCCGGATGATCAGCGAAACGGAGAGATAATAAAAGTTGATTTCGACAAGGCAGCGGTGACCTCAAGGACTAAACTGCTCAGCTTCGTCGAGGACCTGTCCGAGAAGGTCAAGCTCGATGACGCCGAGATCATTGTTTGCGGCGGCCGCGGTCTGGGAAAACCGGATAACTTCTCTATCATAAAGGAACTGGCCGATGCCCTGGGGGCAGCATTGGCTTCCTCGCGTCCACCGGTGGACGAGGGATGGATCCCCTACTCACATCAGGTTGGCCAGACGGGAAAGACCGTCTGCCCCAAGCTGTACATCGCCTGTGGCATCTCAGGAGCAGTCCAGCACCTTGCTGGCATGCAGACGTCGGATATCATCGTCGCCATCAACGAGGACCCCAATGCTCCTATCTTTGAAGTAGCCACTTATGGAATCGTCGGCGACCTGTTCGAGGTAGTACCGATGTTGACCGACAGGTTAAGGAAGTCCCGGGGGGCTGCGTAGCAACCTGTTTCTGCACTGCAATCGTCAGCGGAACGCCTCATTTCCACTCCCCGGCGCAGCAAGGTATACTTAATGAGACTGCTGAAATACTCTCAATCAACCCCCTATATCCCCCAATCTTGGGGGACTTTATAAGCTGGGGGACACCCCCAGACCCCCGGCAGGAAGTATCCTGCACCTCTTTTTCAGCGGTCTCTTAAGACTCTATACTCTCTTCGCTGGAAAAATTAGAAAGGATTATTGGACAAAGCGATGACAGAAATACTTTTGAAACCCATAGGAAAAGTCATTAGCGAGATTACTGAACCGCAAAGGGGCATGGGCGAATGGGGTGATGTAGTCTCCGAGATCGTTATCGACGAGGATCTAAACGAGCACCTGGAGGGGCTGGAGGAGTTCTCTCATATACTGGTAGTCTTCTGGATGCATAAGTCCCCTGTAGAGGGATCCCCTCCGAGCAAAGTACACCCCAGGGGAAGAGCGGATCTCCCCCTGGTCGGCCTTTTCGCCACCCGAGCCCCCTACCGCCCAAACTCACTCGGGGTGAGCACGGTGAAGCTGCTCGAGCGCCGCGGCACTATCCTCATAGTTAAAGGTCTGGACGCCCTTAACGGCACTCCAGTTATAGATATTAAACCTTATATGCCGCCCATCGATGACCCTACCGAAGTCAGGATGCCAGACTGGGTGAAAAAGCTGAGAACATAAAAATACCGCAGGGAAAACAACCACCGATTTTATTCCGTCACGCACTATGAACTATGACAACTAATATGCGCGAAAAACTGCTGGATATTTACCGGCGGCTCTTTGCCTGCTATGGCGCTCAAAGCTGGTGGCCCGCTGATAACCCCTTTGAGGTGATCGTGGGGGCAATCCTTACACAATCGGCGGCGTGGACCAATGTGGAGCAGGCTATCTCGAATCTCAAGGCAGAAACGACCCTTACCCCGACAGCCCTTTACGATCTGCCACTCGACAGGCTCGCCCAGCTTATCCGCCCCTCCGGCTACTATAACGCCAAGGCGCTCAAGCTTAAGGCCTTCACAGACAGGCTCCACTCGAAATACAATGGCGATCTGGAAAGGTTATTTGCCCTTGATACCGCCACACTGCGCCCGGAGCTTCTCTCCATTTATGGCATCGGTGAGGAGACTGCGGACTCCATACTACTCTATGCCGCCCGGCGGCCGATATTCGTCATTGATGCCTACACCAGGCGTATTGTTAGCCGCCTCGGCCTCGCCCCCGAAAAGGATAGCTACAGAGCTTTCCAGGCGCTTTTTACCGAGAACCTACCCCATGACGAGGGCCTGTTCAATGAATATCATGCCCTGTTGGTGCGGCACGGTAAGGAGGTCTGCCGTAAAACGCCACGGTGTACGCTTTGCTGCCTCAGGTCACTCTGTTCCCACTAAGGCCATTTTTTCGCTTTCACCAAACACTTTTTGTAAAGATACGCCTCTACCCGCATCGAGGATAGGAAGTTAAATCATCTTTTTGAGATTGCTGAAATAGCTCGATCAACCCCCTATATCCCCCAATCTTGGGGGACTTTATAATCTGGGGGGCACCCCCAGACCCCC
>JAVLBD010000048.1:0-9597 GCA_031581405.1 Dehalococcoidia bacterium | reverse complement strand
GGGAGTGGCAAGACCCTCCTCGCCCGCTCCCTCCCCTCGATACTCCCACAAATGAGCATGGCAGAGGCACTGGAGGTTACCAAGATATACAGCGTGAGCGGACTGTTACCCTCAGATACACCACTCATAATGCAGCGACCCTTTCGCTCTCCCCACTATACTATCTCCAATGCCGGGTTGGTTGGCGGTGGACGCTGGCCACGGCCGGGAGAGATCAGCCTGAGTCATCTAGGAGTCCTTTTTTTAGATGAGTTGCCCGAGTTTGGTCATACCGTGCTTGAGGTATTACGCCAACCCATTGAGGATAAGGTCGTTACAATCAGCCGCGCTCAGGGAAGCATCACCTTCCCGGCAAACTTCATGATGGTTGCAGCAATGAACCCATGCCCGTGTGGATATTTTGGCGATCCGGTTAAGGAATGTACCTGCTCCTTCAGTACTGTCTCCCGCTATCAGAAGCGTATTAGTGGCCCGCTCCTTGACCGAATCGACATATTCGCACAGGTTCCCCGCATCGAGTATGAGAAGCTTGCCGACGATCGTCTGGCCGAGGAATCAGAAAAAGTTCGCTCCAGAGTCGAGGATGCACGCGCCATCCAGCGAGCGCGATTTGAAGGGACAAGGCTCACCTGCAATACAGAGATGACCCCCGTAGAGGTCAGGCAGTTCTGCCAGGTAGAGCAAGAAGCCCAGAGCCTACTTAAGGCCGCGATGAGGCAACTCGCCCTTTCCGCCCGGGCATTCCACCGCATCCTCAAGCTGGCACGCACCATTGCAGACCTGACTGATACTCACACCATTGGTTCCAGCCACCTCGCCGAGGCGATACAATACCGGCCGAGAAGCCTGGTATAATATACAAATCTCCAGAAAAGGAGGGAATGTCATGGAATGGAGTACCGTTCAAGATTGGCTGTTATCCCACGGGGTGCGTATACTCATTATCATTCTCGTTAGCGCCGTGCTCTATATTGTGCTGCGCAGGCTGATTCCGCTGGCAATGAAGCATTTGATGAAAATGAAAGGGGAGAAAAGTGACGAGAGCCTGGAGAAAAGGACGAAAACCCTTTCCGGCATTTTTACGGCCTCAGGTTTGTTGGTCATCATAGCGAGCGCGGCCTTTATGATCCTCGCTGAAGTGGGGATCAATATTGCCCCGTACCTGGCCGCAGCAGGCATTCTTGGAGTCGCGCTCGGTTTCGGCGCTCAGACCCTGGTAAAAGACTTGATCGGTGGGATATTTATTATCGTCGAGGATCAGTACAATGTCGGTGATGTGGTACAGATAGCGGGCATCTCCGGAATTGTGCAGGAGATTAACCTGAGGCGAACTGTCCTCAGAGACCTCGACGGCATTGTACACTTTGTCCCTAATGGCGAGAGCGGTATCGCTTCAAACTATACCAGGGAATGGTCGCGGGTCAACCTGAATATTTCCGTCGCTTATGACACCGATCTGGACCACGCTATTACAGTCATTAATCGCGTGTGCGCAGAGATGGCCGCAGAGCCCTACTGGAAAGAGATAATCCTGAAAACCCCTGAAGTGCTCCGCATAGACAATCTGGGGGACTCGGGTATCGATATCAAAATACTGGGTGACACCAAACCCATCAGGCAGTGGGAAACGATGGGTGAAATAAGAAAACGAATAAAGAAGGCTTTCGATGAGGAGGGTATCGAGATTCCCTGGCCTCATACCAAGGTGTACTTTGGCCAGACGGAGTTGCCACACTCTCTCACCGACGCTTTAGCACCACCCCGACCAGACTTCCACGTTCTGCCTCCAGACGATGAGGAAGGGGAATAATAGGTACCGCCGGGGCACCCTCAAAAAATGCGCGATATATTTGACCACCTGGACGCTGTTGAAGAATTGCTTTCCCGCTCACCCTTTGGGCTCATCACCGACGTCGATGGCACGATAAGCGAGATCGCCCCGTCTCCGCAGGAGGCGCGCGTCTCCCCCGCCTGCCGGGAGCATCTGGCAGCACTAACAGGCAAGGTGGGGCTGGTGGCAGCTATATCCGGGCGCCCTGTGCTCGAAGTACGGGAGATGGTCGGGATCGAGGGGATGGTTTACATCGGGAACCACGGCCTGGAGCGCTGGCAGAATGGCACGGTGGAATTTTCTCCGGGAGCCGAGGACTACGCCGCAAAGGTGCTGTCAGCATTAGATGAACTTGGGAACCTGTTTACTCTAGAGGGTCTTACTTTTGAGAACAAGGGGGTAGCACTGGCGATTCACTATCGTCTCTGCCCCGATAGGGAGCGCGCCAGGCAGACGATCTTAGACATAGTGGAGACCTCTGCATTGGCCAACCAGTTTCGGACTCTTGAGGGTAAGATGGTTGTGGAGCTACGACCTCCACTGGACGTGAACAAGGGCACCGCCGTCGAAGATTTAGTGGCAAGGTACAATTTGAAAAGTGGTATTTATATGGGGGACGATACCGGCGATATTGATGCCTTTAGAGTCATGCACCGGAAGGGTTTCTTTTCATTGTGCGTCATCGCTGATGAAACACCCGACGATGTATTACGGGAGTCTGACTTTTCAGCTAATGGGGTGAGCGATGTGGCACGCTTTCTTAAGTGGTTTGCTGGAGTTGCTCCAGTGCTAAGGCAGTGACATCACTAAGCTGACGGTGAAGCCACCAGGAAAGATCTTCCTCTTCGATAGATTTCTTCATAGAAGCGGCTAGCTGGCTCTTTTCTTCCGGGGACATCGATAGCGCCCGGTAAAGTGCGTCCGCAGTTCCCTCCAGGTCACAGGGGGTTACCGAAAGGGAGCTCTTCCCGAGCTGTTCAAATGCCCCTGCAGTCTCCGATAGCACCAACACGCCATCCCGAGTATTGACCATGGGCCCTTCTTTAGCTACCAGATTCATGCCGTCGGCCACCGGGTTTACCAGGAGTACGTCGTAGAGACGCATGGCAGCGAGGGCTTGAGTATAGTTATTCTCATAAAACACCGTAATTGGCTGCCACTCATCGTTGCCGTATTTAGTATTGATAGCTACGATTGCCTCGTCGACCTCCTCCGCATACCTCTTGTATTGCTTGATTCGGCTGCGCGTGGGAACCAGAAAGGCGAGGAACCTGACCTTGCCAAGGAGATCGGGATGGCGCTGGAGCAGTATATCGAATGCCCGGAAGCCGCGCACGATGTTCTTGCTGGGCTCCAACCGGTCTACACGAACGATGGTTTTTTTCTCCCACATAGGGTTGAAGCTTCTCCCCATATTCTTTAAATAAGGGTGACCGGACTTGCCGTCGCAAGTTAGCGACATCAACGGAGACAGGATACGATCTGACCTTGATCTGACGGCCATTAAGGAGAATATTGCGTTCACGATAATCAACCTCAGCCCCTTCAATAAAAACTTCACAGGTATGCAGGAAGTTATGGACATCCTCCTGGGTTTGCAGGCCCACAATATCGTTGGCACAAAGCCCCCGACAGATAGAATCGCACATGTCGCGGGACAGGAGCTGCCAATAACGAGCGCCAGGCCACGGTATATGAGTGAAGTGGTGAATGATGGCATTGGGGATTTGTTCTCGAATGTAACCTGCGGCTAGATAGAGATGATAGTCATGGAGCATAACCAGTGGAGGTAGCTCACTTTCTGAGGCTTCGGCAATCACCGCGTCGGCGATGGTCTGGTTCACAGGTTTATAACCGTTCTCCCAGGCAGTACGAACGCGGGCATCGATATTGGGAGTATGAGAGGAGTTCCACATATGGTGCTGCAAGAACCACAGCAGCGGATTACAGATTACGCTATAGAATTGATAATATGTACTCCCTGAAGAAACGACAAATCGAAGGTGAAGGTTGTGTCCCTGTATGGGAGCCTTGAAACGCCTACCGTGAGCCAATTCTGAAGCGCGGCGATCTCCCTCACCCATGGCGCTAGCGATCCAGGTGAGGTCCATGTATTGACTTAAGGCACTGAGAACGGTGACGACACCACCGCTGCCCCGGCGCCCTTTAAGATTACCCGCTTCATTAAGGGAATAATCGATGGGACCCCGGTTGCTCGCGATAATGAGATTCCTGTGACCTTCAAGGTCTTTACATAACGTTTGCAACGAAGGTCTACTAGCTTCTGGTAGCATTGTTTCTCCCAATGCACCCGATTCTTTATTTGTTGATTCAGATTGGCTTACGCGCTCGATTGAACGTGTCATTGTGGGTGTCACAAGCTTATCATGCAAGCTCTGCCATTGTCAAGCTGAGGCAGGGTCCTTAATGCGTGAGTTTATAGTCAAAGGACCACCTGATGGGTGATAATGCAAGCGAAGCAGCATAGCTTCATGTTCGACTCTTTTGACGGGTCATCATCTGGCTAAGGTGTCATCATCCGGTTTGACCGGATTATCCAGGCGGTATGCTGAAACGGTTCCTGGATTGCTCGATCGAGTCGGGCAATGACAAGTACGTAGGAGTCGGATAATGACAGATAGGGTAGAAGTCGGTCAAGCTTCTCTTTCGATACACGGATAATGGGGATGCCCGCTCATTGACATAGTACCCTGTGTTACTCTAAAATCGCCTAGGAAGGCGTTAAGTGTGAATAGTAACGAAATCCGTGAGGTGTTCCTCCTTTTTTTTAAAGAGAAGGAGCATCGGTTGATTCCCAGTTCCTCCCTGATACCAAAATCTGACCCCACGCTTCTGCTGACCACTGCGGGAATGGTGCAATTCAAGCGTTATTTCACCGGTGAGGCAACCCCTCCCCACCCCCGCCTGGTATCCTGCCAGAAGTGCTTTCGTACCACGGACATCGACTGCGTTGGTGACGCCAAGCATCTCACCTTCTTCGAGATGCTGGGTAATTTTAGCGTGGGCGACTATTTTAAGAGAGAGGCCATTCAGTGGGCCTGGGAGTTTGTAACACAGAGGTTAGGGCTATCCCGGCAGCGCCTGTGGGTGACAATATACCTGGATGACGATGAGGCTTTCGATTACTGGCGAGAGGTAGGTTTACCCGAAGACAGGGTCATTCGCTTTGGCGATGAGGAGAATTTCTGGGGCCCCGCCGGTGACACCGGTCCATGCGGGCCATGCAGCGAGATTCACTACGACCACGGTGAGGGTGTTGGCTGTGGTAAGCCCGACTGCGGACCGAACTGCGACTGCAGCCGCTTCAGCGAAATATGGAACCTGGTATTTACCCAATATGACCAGCACAGCGACGGCAGCCGCATCCCACTACCCAAGCCCAACATCGATACCGGCATGGGGCTGGAACGAACCGCAGCGGCGATGCAGGGGGTGACTTCGGTTTATGATACCGACTTGTTCACCCCCCTCATAGAACTCGTTGGTGACCTGACCGGAAAAAGATATGGGAATGATGAGGCCACGGACAGGGCGATGAGGGTAGTGGCAGAGCACGCGCGGGCAATCACGTTCCTGATCGGCGACGGTGTGCTACCCTCCAATGAGGGAAGGGGCTATGTGCTGCGGCGTGTGCTGCGGCGTGCTGCTCTCTTTGGAAGAAAGCTGGGGCTGGAGGAGCAGTTCCTCGGTTCACTGGCAGAGACGGTTATTGGCACTATGAGTCGTGTTTACCCGGAGCTAAAGCAAGGGCGAAAACTTATCGTCAGCACCGTCGCAGCAGAGGAAATGAGGTTTGACCAGACCCTGACTGTGGGCCTCAATCTGCTCGACGGATTTGTTGAGGAAACGAAGAGCAAAGGGAAAGATTCCATATCCGGTGTGGATATCTTCAAGTTATACGATACCTATGGCTTTCCGAAAGAGCTCACCGCTGAGATCGCCGCTGAAAACGGGCTTTTAGTGGATTTGGAAGGATTTGAGGCGGAGATGGAGCGCCAGCGGGGACGGGCACGGGCGGCACAGAAGGTAAGTCTTGACACCTTGCTTGTGTATTCCAATCCAGCTCAAGCAGAATGTAAGTTTATAGATAACAAGCTTGACCAAAAAACCTCTATTGAGTGGATTGAATCTAATGGAAGATCACAATTCTCTGTCGTTGAAGGGCAAGAAGTACAAATAATCATTAGAGAGACACCATTCTATGGCGAGATGGGTGGTCAGGTTGGTGATACTGGTGAGATTATTGGTCCCCATGGTCGCCTTGCGGTTGTTAATTCCATCTCTCCTACTCCTAAGGTCATAATCCACCACGGCAAGGTAGTCGAAGGAGAAATATCGGTTGGTGACACTGTCAAAGCGCATGTGGACAGAGAACGCCGCCAGGACATCGCGCGTAATCACACCGCAACCCATCTCCTGCAGGCGGCGCTGCGTGAAGTGCTGGGAGGACATGTGCGGCAGTCAGGCTCACTGGTAGACCCAGATCACCTCAGGTTTGATTTCGCTCACCCCAGCGCGGTGACGAAAGAGGAGCTATCACAGATTCAGCACATAGTAAACGAGAAGATACGCCAGAACTTGAAAGTGACGGCCAGTAATATGCCCTATCAACAGGCACTGGATAGGGGAGCGCTTGCTTTCTTTGAGGAGCAGTATGGCGAGGAGGTACGGGTGCTGGAAATCGGAAAACCACCGATCAGCGCCGAGCTATGCGGGGGCACCCACGTGAAAGCAACAGGAGAGATCGGCTTCCTTCAGATAGTTGACGAGAGCAGCATCGGGGCCGGGCTACGCCGAATAGAGGCGGTAACCGGTAGAGGCGCCGAGGCACTTATAGATGGACAGCTCTCCATCATCGATGAGGTTGCAGAGGACCTCAAAGCCTCTCCCTTGGAGATTAAGAGCCGCATCGCTGCCCTCCATAGTGAAATCGATACCGAACGAAAAAGAGCCCTTGCACTGGAGCGTGAGCTCTCCAAGAACGCCGTAGGATCATTGCTTGGGGATGTGGTCACGATAAACGGAATCCCGTTGCTTACGGCACGGGTTTCCGCCTCAAATATGGAAGCTTTGCGCCAGACGGGCGACATGATTAAGGATAGTTTAGAAAGCATAGTGGTTGTCCTGGGAGCAGTCTATGGCGATCAGGCTAACTTTGTGGCAATGCTCACGCCGGACCTGGTAAAAAAAGGACTGCATGCTGGCGAGATTGTGAAGCAGGTTGCCCAGGTCACCGGTGGCCGCGGTGGCGGCCGGGCGGAAATGGGGCAGGGCGGAGGTAAGGATATTAAAAGGCTGGATAATGCCCTCAGCCTGGTGAGAGATTTGGTAACAAAACATGGCGATCCTGGGACTTGACGTCGGTGAGAAGCGAATCGGGGTAGCTCTCGCCGAAGGACTACTCGCCATCCCCCTCACTGTCATTGACAGGAGAGTGGAAGAGATAGATATGGAGCTGATCATGGCCCTGGTCGAGGAGTACAGGGCGGAGCGCATCGTGGTTGGGCTTCCCCGCTTAATGAACGGCACTATCGGCACGCAGGCAGAAGAGATTCTCTCTTTCTCCGGAGCGCTTGCTGAGCATGTCGATATCCCTGTGGATACCTGGGATGAGCGTTTATCCACGGTTACCGCAGAGCGCCTGCTAATAGATACAGGAATGAAAAGGAAGAAGCGAAAAGGGAAGCTCGATGCCATGGCAGCGGCCATAATATTGCAGGCTTACCTTGATGGAACAAATAAATGACGAAATATATGGGCCTCATCGGCTACCCGTTGGGGCATTCCGTGTCCCCCGCTATGCATCGGGCAGCGTTCGGCCACTATAAGCTCGACATGATCTACGAAGCCTGGGAAACAGAGTCATCGGAATTAGTAACTGCTGTAAATCGATTGCGCGGTCCTGAATATCTCGGAGCTAATGTTACCGTACCCCATAAGGAAGCAGTGATATCCTTAATGGATGAACTCGATGACCTCGCTCTGGAGATCGGTGCGGTGAATACCATAGCGAATCGCGTTGGTAGGCTGGTTGGTTATAACACGGATGCCGGTGGCTTTTTAATGGCATTACGAAAAAAGGGGGGCTTTGATCCGGCAGGCAAGAGCGCGGTGCTTATCGGCGCCGGGGGGGTAGCTCGTGCGGCGGGCTTTGCCCTGGCAAGGGCCGGGGCGAAGTCCCTAACCATTACGGACATTATTGCAGAGCAAGCGTACAAGCTTGTATCCGACTTAGCTCGAAGCCTTGCGCGCACGCAGGGGCCGCCGCCAAGAAGTTGTCTCGATGCTAAGGATATAGGAGGGATCACCTCTCTGGACTATAATATGTACCCTCCTTCGGAGGTAACGGCAGTCTCGCAGAATGATACGCGGGTCAAGGAGGCGTTATCGAACTGCGACCTTATAGTAAACTGCTCGCCGGTGGGGATGAAGCATAGCGATACAGAGCGAAGTTCGCCAGTGGAAGTGAAGCTGATCCCGAAGGGGGCTCTCATCTACGATGTGGTGTACAATCCTCCCGAGACGGTGCTGCTTGCTGATGCAAAAAAGGCAGGGGCACAAACACTGGGCGGCCTTGCCATGCTCGTCTATCAGGGTGCAATGTCCTTCGAGCTGTGGACGGGCAAGGAAGCACCAATTGACATAATGTTTATAGCGGCACAAGGGGCACTTCAGGAATAACCGCTTGAATCGTTGCGGGGAAGGGCTGGTATAAAATGTTTCGATATCTAACCGCGGGAGAATCGCATGGCAGGGCACTTACTGCCATCATCGAGGGGTTACCGGCCGGGCTGTCCCTCGATGAAGAGTATATCGCTCACGATCTGGCGCGGCGCCAGGGGGGATACGGGCGCTCGGTTCGCATGAAGATTGAGCAGGATAGGGCAGAAATTCTCTCCGGCGTACGTCACGGGCTTACTATAGGCAGCCCTATCTCCCTACTTATTCGGAACCGCGACTGGGAGAACTGGAAGGAGATTATGGCGATTGCCACCACGGAGACGGAAAGCGAGAAAGTTACCCGCCTCCGGCCTGGCCATGCCGACCTGGCCGGGACCATTAAATATGGCCTGGATGACATCCGTCCCATCTTGGAGAGAGCCAGTGCAAGGGAGACAGCGGCGCGGGTCGCTGTCGGTGCAGTGGCAAGAAGGCTTCTCAAAGAGTTCGGCATTAAGATTCATAGCCATGCGATTGCCATTGGGGGCGTATATGCAAAGAACGAAGGAAGCGGGAAAATAGACTGGGATAATGTGGAGAAATCGCCCGTTCGCTGTTCTGAGGCTGCGACAGGGAAGAAGATGATGGCCGTAATAGATAGGGCAAAGGCGGATGGCGACACAGTGGGAGGTGTCTTTCAAGTGGTGGCCACTGGCGTTCCCATAGGGCTGGGGAGCCATGTTCACTGGGACCGTCGACTTAGCGGGAAAATCTCCCAGGCGATAATGAGCATCAATGCAGTAAAAGGGGTAGAGTTCGGTGCCGGTTTCTTGCTGGCAAACCTTCCAGGCTCCCAATCCCATGATATTATCGAGAGAGCAGGGCGAAACTGGCACCACGAAACCAATCGGGCTGGCGGCATCGAAGGTGGTATAACCAACGGTGAGCCTATCGTAATAAAGGCAGTGGTTAAGGCAATCCCCACCCTGGCTAAACCATTACCATCTGTAGACCTCAAAACAGGCGAATCGGTCGTGGCACATGTCGAGCGCAGTGATGTCTGTGTGGTCCCTGTCGCTGGTGTC
>JAVLBD010000047.1:0-9771 GCA_031581405.1 Dehalococcoidia bacterium | reverse complement strand
AGACCGTCGATGCGGGAACAGTGCCACCAGGTGTTGCCCTTGTATATAGTTTTAACTTCACAAATGGGGGCGACGCATCGCTTATCATTGACGATGATATAGATATTAAGACATTGGAAGGGTGCTGACCAGGTAAACCCATAGTTGTAGGTCCTACAACATTGCAACCCGGCGATAAAAGCACTGTGCGAGTGAAAACGCCCACAGTGCAAGAAATGACGAAATCCGGTCCGCATCTGTTCCAGTACACGGTGAAATCAAACGATCCTGTTGAACCAGAAAAGATCCTCTATCTCAGAGCTTACTTTGAACCGGCAGAATAGGAGTGATAGTTGAGCGCTACGGATATAGCTGTGAGGCGGTATAGCCAAATCGCTCCATGTAATTATATGTGAGCTTGCGAAGTTATTCTAAAAGAAAGGAGGTGATAGAGAGATGAAAAAGAAAATAACCCTCGTGGTGGCAGGAATTGTCCTGTTGATGGCTTTGTCTCCAGCGGTAGCTCTTGCTGGTCCGCCATCCCCGCCCGACTACGGGAAGTACAACCCCACGGATCAACCGGGCCAGCCCCCTGAGGAATGGGGGGTGGAGAAGGTAATACCCTCGCCTTCAGCGCCCGGAGGAGCAGTCCGTATCATCACTGATCCTTTGGAGGGAACTTCTTTGGCCAGTGGGTGGATTACATTCTGGTGTCAGTCGAGACTTGGACTCAAGTACAATATCGGCGCGACCGGCCTTAATCCTGTGTCAACATACGGTGTCAAGGCCGACGGAGTGCAAATCCAGATTGTTCAGGCGGGCGAAGGGGTGGTTCCTTTCGAGATAGAACCAGGCCTCTGGGTTGATCTTGCTACTTTGACACCCGTGCCAGAGCTCGATCTTGGTATGTTCCATACCGATGCGAACGGCCGCGGTGGTGTCAGAGGCGTTGTAAAGTTGGAGGCCGGCTACGTCTACGATGTCGTAACCAGCATATCTGATACCGATGGCACCCCGGTTCTGTGGAGCCCGAGCAATGATACCAACGGGTTCATAGTCTATTAGGCTAGAGAGGACACCAGTTCAACCCAAAAGTGGTAAAGCACCAGGCAACGGAGAGGTCGTTAAAAACCTGCCGTAGCCTGGTGCTTTGCTCTGTGTCAGCTTGCCCAGCATCATCTGGAAAATGTGCCTGGTGTCAACATCAACTTCCGGTTATCAGATGGCTCAGGCGCTGGTCTACTGCAATTTCCATTGTTAGCGGGATACTTCTCATAGTAGTGGGGATACTAATGCTCACCAATTCCCTGGCCTATCTCGCCTGATTTCCAAAGGAGAAGGAGTATTGTGAATCGAGAAAAGGCAAAGAATTATATAGTGCTTAGTATACTAGCTGCACTCGTAATATCAGGTTGTGGCGGTTCTACCATTGCACCAGTGATTGGCGCCCAGGCTCCGGATTTCACTGTCCCCACACTTGACGGAGAGACGATATCACTGGATGAGCTCAGGGGCCAGCCTTTTATACTAAATTTCTGGGCGACATGGTGTGGGTACTGCCGTTATCAAATGCCGTTCCTACAAGCTGCTTTCGAGGAAAAAGGGCAAGAGATGGAATTTGTCGGCATTAACATACGGGAGAACAGCGATAAGGTGCAGCAATATGTCAAGGATGAAGGCCTGGGATTCACGATAGCCTTGGATGGTGACGGAGCAGTAGCTAACTCCTACAATGTTAGACCTATACCGGCCACCTTCTTTTTAGATGAGCAGGGGATTATCAAGGATATAAAAATTGGAGCCTTCATGAGCCAGGCTGAACTGATGGCTGTTCTGGAGGACATATATTAGGAGACTAACGAAGAAGGGGTACCCCGATTACATCGGGGACGGGGGCTTGGGGGTATCCCCCAGCTTTAAGAAGTCGCCCAACCGTTGACTATAGCAAAGGAACGCTATGCTAAAGGCGAGATTTCACAAGAAGAGTTCGAGTGGATTAGAAAGAATCTATCCTACTTCTGAACAGGATGCTCGAAATGACGTATGAGGATAAGGTCACAAAGATTGCTCGAGGACGGTATGACCGAAATGCTCCCTTTTATGACCTTATGGAAGGCTGTATTGAAGGGGCTCGTTTCAAGCAGTGGCGAACATTGCTGTGGAGCAAGGTAGAAGGTACTCGTATCCTTGAGGTCGGGGTTGGCACTGGCAAGAACTTTCCCTATTATCCAGCAGGCGCTGAAATAACTGCTATTGACTTCAGCGATAAGATGCTGGAGCGTGCCAAGGTTAAAACTAGAAGTCCGGATGTGAATGTGCGCTTACAGCAAATGGATGTGCAGAGCCTGGAGTTCCAAAACGGGACATTCGATACAGTGATAGCCTCTTGTGTGTTTTGTTCTGTTCCCAACCCGGTGCGTGGTCTGATGGAAATTGAGCGGGTATGTAAACCTAGTGGCAAGGTGGTATTGCTGGAGCACGTTCTGAGTGCCAACCAAATTCTGGCCATGCTCATGAACCTCGTCAATCCATTGACAGTGCGAATGATGGGGCCGAATATCAATCGGCGAACAGTTGAGAATGTGACGAAAAGTGGCCTTCTAGTAGAAAATGTTACCGATCTTTGGCTGGGAATCTTCAAGTTGATTGAAGCAAGGAAGATGACACCGTCTTCGTAAGTAGACTTAGCGTTGGTATATGACATCGACTCTCTGACTTCTGATCAAGGTGTCACAACTATTACATTTGAGCCCTGGAATCACGCTCTAGTCAGTAGTATGTGTTATACCTCAGGATGTAATTTTTGCAAGTATTTTTGCCATAAACTCATCTTTTTCTTCATCTGTCATCCCTACAGAACCCTGTTCGATAAGTTTCGCAACCATGTCCAGTACAAATTCAACACGCTCTTCTTTTGGAACATTGGGAAGCATCATATTTAGACAATGGGGCATCATCTGAGTCATCATATTTGGCATCATGGGTGATTCTGCCTGCTGAGCACTTCCCATCATCTGCGACATCATTCCCCTCATTCCACCAGTACTTTCATTATTACCCATCATACCCATCATCATTCTAGGCATCATCTCCATGAAGTTAATACCATCCATCATCTTAGGCATCATTTGTTCCATCATCCTCTGCTTGTCTTCTACCGTCATATCGGCGAAAAACTTCTCCATCATCTTTCCCATCATATCCTGTTTGTCTTCCTTGCTCATGCTCCCAATCATGGCTTCCATCATTTCGTCCATCGCGCCCATTTTCTCTCCTCCTTTTACACTTTTATTCTCATAGATGATTTTACACCTGAATTGTATTTTCCAAACTTCTCCCCGCTATATAGAACTGTCTTTACTTGATTAATGGGGGCTTTGTATGTATACTCGGCCTCCATTTATTTCTCCAGTATTGTCTCAATATCTCTATGAGCACGAGATATGACTTCCCGAATACTCCGCATCTTCTCTGCATCTAAACCTCGGAAACGTTGCCCAACGAGACGTCCAAGCCGCCCGATTTCGGCCATAGTCTCGCGTATCTCCATAGTATTCTCCGGATTCCAGCAATCTCTCATTTGTCTCTTTATACTATCAGAGAACTGCCCACGTTCCTTGAGAAAATCGCTACCCTCATCTGTTATCGTGTAGACTTTTTTCCCATCCATTTGGGTGGCAGTAATATAACCCATTTCCTCAAGTAGTTGAAACGTAGGGTATACGGCCCCAGGGCTGGGTGTGTATAATCCATGCGAGCGCTCTTCTAGTATCCGGATTACCTCATAACCATATCGAGGCTTCTCTTTTATTAGGTCAAGGATGACATACTTCAAGTCTCCCTTCTGAAATGGGCTTTCAAACCAAGGTTTCTGGAACCGTCCATGCATATTGAACATTGCAAACCCCTCAGATCTTTATTCTTATATATCGAGTAATATCCCGATATATCGGGTTATATCGTATCATAGGATATCAGTTTTGTCAAGGGGCTAATTATTATGGTACCGCTAACTAATAGTTGATAACAATTCTATCAGGGATAGAGATAGGTCAGGGGTCGTTTGAAGACGTCGCTGGGTATTCCAGCTACCCTACAGGCACCCCTAGCTATCCCCGTGGGGAATAGCTTGTAGATTCCTGTCAGACTGAAACCTGTATCGCGGCAGAGTTTTCTAATGGGGGGGACAATGCCAAACTCGATGTAGTATCGTCTCAGATACTCCGCTACTCTCCAATGATCTGCCGATAGGCACCCAGGTACTACATCGCATGCAAGGAGCCGACCAACATTCCTGTCCCAACTTTCCTCAGGCAACAGGTATCCCTCTTCATCCAGATATGCCGTGGCGACAATGGTGATAGTGACCGACTCGTTCATCTCCACCTCACCCGAGCGTAGAGTGCTGACTTAATACAAACAGGACAAAACCGACCTCGGTCTATTCGCTAGTTGCCCTGTACGCTACCTTCATGCCAATTGATCCCGCCTCGCGGTTCGGCCAGACCGGCTATCTTAAAGACGACTTCGGGGCTGGCGGGGAAAAGGTGTTGTATGTTAAGCGAGAGATCTTTGTTTACTCGCTGGGGCAAGGGCCAGGCTTCATTGCGGCTGTCACAATCCCTTACATAGTCAATCACCCGCCAATGCTCGTCCTTTAGCTCCCCGATCCCTTCATTCGTTGCGAGGAACTGTGCCACCTCATGATTCCACACTGCGGGGTCCTTTAAGTAACCTTGTTCACCGACATCGACGGGTGTCCCCGTACTCAAGAACATCCGCCGCGGGAGTACGATAGCGTCCGCAGTGAGCTCGCACGTGTTCACTACCTTAACATCCAGATTGTAGTGGCGGTTTATCTCAGCCAGCTGGTCTATGCAGTTGTGGCAGGAGGTGGATACAATTTTAGCGCCGGTGGCTTTTATCTGGTCAGCCTTTACCTTGGCAGCCTCGAGCCTCCAACCCCGGTACTGGCTCATCGTGAGCGCGCCCCCACCTCCACCGCAGCAGAAGTTATTCCTCCCGCAAGGGTTAAGATCAACGTAATCCATTACGCTCTTTTTAAGTACGACTCTCGGTTCCTCGATATAATTACCACTCCTCGCTTGATTGCACGGATCATGGTATGTAACACGTTCTTTGTTAATAGAAGGATTGAGTTTGATTCTTCCTGTCTGAATATAATCAGCGACGACTTCGACAAAAGCCCGCACTTTGAAGTCCGACCTCTTCAGCCATATTGGAGCCATGTATTTTAGCTGGCGCATGCCATGCCCACATTCAGTGCAGATGATAGTATCGCATCCAAGCCGATCAGCCTCCTCCAGCACATAACCTGCAATAGTAGTGGCATCCTTATCATCGCCATTAAAGAGAGCATAGTTGGTGACGTCCCAGTACTTGCTACTCAGCGTATAGCTCTCGCCAGCAGCATAGAATATCTTGGCCTGGGCCTGAAGTAGAAGCGGGAAGTACATGACTTCCCTGGGATTCAAAACCCACAGATTTTTAGCACCCTCTTTATCGATGGGGATCTTGGCATTGGGATCACCAATATCCTTTTGGAGTTCCTCTTCCATCCACTGGACTGTAGCTATAAATTCTTCACTATCCACGCCCATGTTATTGCCTTTCATTACATGGACGTCAACCGTATCCTGGAGACCTTTTGGGGCGTGATGCGCCAGCGTAAGCATGCCTCGCGCAGCACGCATTATCATTCCTGTGTCAATACCCATGGGACATGTCAGCGTGCACCTGCGGCACATTGTACACCTGCCAAAGACCACATCCGTTAGTTCAAGAAGTTCCTGCTCCTCCAATCCATCGCCTGGGGGAATCCACGGGGAGAGCTTTCTACGCCAGTCGTGACGTTGTCGGTCGTAAAGCTTGCGGACCTGCTCAATCTTATACCCTGGAATCATCTTGGGATCGCCTGTAGCCAGATAGTAGTGGCAGGTCTCAGCACACAGGCCACATCTCTGGCAACTCTGAAAATACACGGCCAGGTTTCTATTCAGTTTGCTTTGCAGGAAACCCGATAGTTCTTCTCTTGTTCCGAGATGTCTTTCTCGCTTCATTGTTGCGGCTTTTGTCATAACTCACCTACCTTATTGTCCAACTTTCGGCAACTGGTTTCGTAACCACATGGATAAGTTTGCTGAACGGGAGATACATAATCAGCATCTGAGCGACGAAGAAGTGCCATAGAAATAATATATTGTTTACCTCAACGGCTGCTTGAAAGGTGAGAACTCCCCTGGCATAATGTTGAATTTCATCGACGTGGATAGGCATCCACAAGCGCATGGCAAAGCCAAGCAGGATAATGATCAGCAACATGCCCAGCACGAAGTAGTCCTGAAAGATAGAGAGGACTCGCATGTTCGGGGTGAATCTCCGTGCAAGGAGAAGAATGGCCCCGGACAGCATAAGTCCACCGGCAACCATTCCCATGGCGAAACCGACACTGTCGATGCCTTCTGCGTCAAGATTGAACCAGCTCCATAGAAATCCAAACTCGGTTACAGTTCTGATATGCCCAAACACAACCAATAGCAAACCCAGATGAAATATAATACTCATTGCCCACAGGGTTTTAGATACGCTGAATGTCTTACCAAACAGGATGATATCTCCCGCTACCCTTCCCTTCGCAGCAAGATTGCTTCCCGCTGCGGGAAAAAGAACAGCTTTAGCGCGTGGTTTCGCACGCCATATACGTATCCGCCAAATCAGTCCTACCACGAGTACTAGGAAGGTTATATACGGCAGCATCACATAAACGAAATAGTCCATTGTCTCCTCCAATCTATGTTGTATACTGTTGCATTAGCAGCACATCTGTTGCATTCACGCAACATTATACTAACACCATATAAATGATTTTGTCAAGGGGACGCAACACTTTTATTTGAAATTGAAATAACATATTGACAAAGTGTTGCGACAGCGCTACAATTGTGATATAGGAACGAGAAGGGGATAAGTAATAACAATGGCAAACATTGCTGATTTTCTTGAAGACATTCAAAGACAGCGCGGTATCTCTCTTAGGAAATTGGGTAGGGATTCCGGAGTTAGCGCCTCTACGTTAAGCAGATGGCGTGAAGGGAAACAAACGCCCTCTCCGAATTCCTGCAAAATGCTTGCCGAGTATCTATCATTACCAGTAGAACATATTCTTGCGCTGGCGGGGCATTTGAAGCCTTTGCACAAGGATGGAGCCGATTCCTTGCCAGGATTCCGTGAATACGCTCAGCAGAAATATCCGGATGAACTCGACGATGATATGATAGCGATGATTGAGGATCTCATATATCGGAGGAGAAGTCGGCGTGAGCAAGGTGATTGAGCCCAGGAAGTCGATGCCTACCCTTGCTGAGCTGTGGTCGGGGAATTACTGCCCACATGAAACTGAGTGTGCCTGCCGCACAGGCAGCTGGTGTCCTGAGGCCAAACACAGGAAGCCTGACGGCGAAGGTGACTATCCAACGACACACCTTACGGGCTGCTCATTTGCCTATGATCACTGCTGCTGTCGAGTGCTTGATGAGATTGAAGACCTGGCAGATAAATATCTTAAACAAGCTGGTGTCGTTGAACCTCCAGTACCGATGGATATTATCAGTCTATTTGACCCAAAGCGGTCTGTTGAGATTCGTCCTGTTCCCTTGAGACGCTTCCTCGGCTGTACCTGGTTGGTAGATAAAGAGTGGGTAATCCACCTCAATTCGAATTCATCACCTGAAGAGTCCCTTTTTACGGCCTTTCACGAGGGCTTCCATGTAATATGTGGTAACTCTGGGCTTGCCTTTAAACGGGCTGGTGAGCGGTATAAAAAGGTTAGCGAGCGTCTTGCAGACTACTTCTCCGCAAGTATTCTCATGCCCAGGGACTTTGTTCATGACCTTTGGCCCAGAGTTGAAGACCCCGTCAAGATGGCGAGGATCTTTAGCGTTCCACAACCGGTGATGAATGACTGGTTAACGCGGCTGCGTATTCTAAAAGCCTAGTACACAGTTGCTTGTCTGTACTCTGTCACTAATTATCGTACCACTTTAAAATCCAGATCTAATGGCATTGGACTTGTACGTACTTTTATGAACCCTTGCTTGCATAGCTACAACTGCCTATTGGCCTTCTTGAGTCTAATAAACTGTTCTCATACACCATTCCATGCGGATTGACAAATTGAAAATAATGGAGTATTCTCCCTACACACAAGACACTGAGTCACATTGCCTATATAGATGAGCGTACCCTAAACTAAGGAGGTCTTCATGGACCATATATTAGCCTGGCTAGTGGTATTCGTCATTATGGCGCTTACTTTTATCGTAGCAAGGCGCTTCCTTAAACTATCTACGCGCCTTCTAGCCTTTACCATCATTGCTATTTTCGCAATCGGTGCTATAATTATTTATCTAGTAGTGTTCTAGCCTCCTTTAGCTGATGCTTTCGGGATACTAGCAGCCTGTAAAAACATCAGGCTATCACTAAGGAATACGGGGTGAGTATATTACTGTCCCCTTATCTTACCAGCATAACCTCACGTTGTAGTTTTGCAGTTACATCATGAACCACCACCCATTGACAACAACCCCGCTGTCCTCTACAATGTCCCGACAAACAATTTGAGGATAATTTAGTATCTATTAGGAGTAGAATAAAATGACTGATAGTACCTTTGATGAGCAGAGGGCCAGGCTGCAGAGTTATGAACGAGGATTCTTTGCTGTATATTTAATGAGGATAGGAATTGATCTGGGTATATTCAAAAAGCTCAGTTCGCTCGATAAGGGCATCAGTTCAAGTGATCTCGCCAGTGAGTTGGGTTTGCATGAACCCTACGTGAGGGTTTGGTGTCAGGCTGGGTATCACTTGGCCATCCTCGAAGTTGACGAAGCCAGCAACTTTCTACTTGCCCCACATGTGGGTCCCCTGCTGGCAGATACAGAGAATCCATACTATTTCGGACATACGATAGACATAAGGACTCGCTATATGGCAGATCATCTCCTGAGACACCCAGAATACTATAAGAGCGGGAATATTTACTCTTGTAAAGCTGATGGAGCGGATTTTTCACGAGCTCAGAAGGCTATGACAAATCATAGTATACCTGCACTCTATTTATTGATGCTCATCCCCTCGATTCCAGGGCTGAAAGAAAGGCTGGATGCCGGAATGAGGATCCTTGACATAGGATGTGGTACTGGAGCTCTCATGATACAACTTGCCAAGACCTTCCCTAAGTGCGAGTTCGTTGGTATTGAATTAGATGGATTCGCTGTGGAAGACGCTCAGAGGCACATAAGGGATAATGGAGTAGAAGGTAGAGTATTTGCCCAGTTAATTGACGCATCTTCCATGAAATACGATGGAAAATACGACTTAATTAATATGGCAATGGTGTTACATGAAATTGAATGCGACGCAAGATATAGGTCGATGTCAAACTGTTTCAAGGTACTGAACGATTCAGGTGAGATAGTGATATTAGATTTTGCATATCCCGAAAGTCTGCAAGACTTCAGAAAGCCGGAATATACGATGGGTATTATGGATCAATTCTATGAATTGACCCGGGGTAGTGAGCTCCTATCATGGACAGCAAAACAGCAGCTTCTTTTAGGTTGCGGTTTCAAGGATCCCACCAAAATCTCCCTACTCGGAGGCTCATTGGAAGCAACTCATGCGAAGAAATAACTTATCATGAGTGTTGATAAATATCACGTTTGCATCACACCCACATCCCAGATATTGCATAAATGTCAGCAATGTTATAAT
>JAVLBD010000046.1:0-9795 GCA_031581405.1 Dehalococcoidia bacterium | reverse complement strand
CCATTCTGTTCGTTGGGCGTGTCGTAAACCCGAGCGCATAGTACACCCATAGACTATTGTGCCAGATCAGTAAACGCTACCCTAAAAGGGCTATCCATCAAGGATAGCCCTTTTTACAATTGTATCGATACCATTCCAGCATCATCACCCACATGCTGGCTCCTGTGAACAGAAGGACGATATATTGGATTATAAGCATGTGTTTATCTGGTGAGAAAAAGCTATACTTATTGCATGTATAAAGCTGGGCAATTAAGAATCTTATGCCCCACATGTGTAACGGGTCAACTGACTGTCGAATCTAAATCCACAGGCGAGATTCATTGCGCTGATTGCGGTACATCTTTTCCGGTGGTGGATGGGGTAATTGATCTATTACCCGTTTCCTCACGCAGACGAAGCCTCTCGCAGGCCGTGATGGAATGGGAACCATTCGTCCACATTTACGAGGGTAAATGGTTTCGTAAAGGCCCCGGCTTCCCTCTCATCTCGGGAATATCGTTCGATAAGGAATACGAGATAATCACACAAGCCGCCAAACTCGAAGGCGATGAAATCCTGCTGGATCTCGGCTGCGGCTCGGGGATTTACTCACGCCCCTTATCAAAAAGTCTGAGTGATGGCATTGTGGTGGGGCTGGATCTGTCCGTCCCGTTTTTGAACTATGCTCGTTCGCAAGCACGAGCTGAGGGTATCGAGAATCTGCTGCTCATACATGGGGATGCATTGCACCTCCCATTTCCGGATAATCAGTTTGATGTAGTAATATCCTGTGCAACGATCCACCTCTTCACTATCCCGGATCTTCTAATGGCTCTTAAAGAAGTTACTCGCGTGGTTAAACCAGGCGGTTACTTTGCAGCAGCCTCTTTGAGGAATTGGATGCCGGGGCAGCAATTAAAGAAATTTGTGGACTGGTACTCCAGAAGGGTAGGAACCAATTACTTCCATCCTGAGGATCTGGAGTCGATCTTCAAGCAAGCTGGGCTAAGTAACGTTAAGTGCCACCATGCAAAGCGCTACTGGTTGATTATGAGTGCGGTCAAGCCGGGGTGAAAAGAGTAGAAATCCACAGTCTTCTTCAATCGTCAGGCAGCCTGAGGAATCGGATTTAAAGGTTGCAGGAAGATACTCTTCATCATAATCAATGAGAGACCGCTGAAATACTCTCAATCGACTCCCAAATCCCCTCAAGCTGGGGGATAATCGCAGATCCATAGGTCCGATCATATCGGGGCACCTCTTTTTTATTGGTTTCAGTAATATTGATCTATCAAGATTATTGGGGGTCGAAAATAGTTGCATTTGACAACAAGTGGTGCTATTGTGCTGAAAGCTCTGCATGTAACACAATGTAGTAGGATCAGAGGTGAATGGCCAAGTATATTATCGCCCATGATGTAGGAACGAGCCTGAATAAGGCGGTTCTGGTGGACACGGAGGGACAGGTGCATGGTAAATGCTCCGAGCCATATAAGGTCCACTATCCGAAAGCTGATTGGGCCGAGCAGGAGCCCGAGGATTGGTGGAACGCGGTAACGCGAACTACTAAGTTGCTTCTGGAAGAATCGGGTGTGCCCCCAAGTGATATTTTATGCGTTACATTCTGTACGCAGATGCTCGGCATTGTACCAATAGATTCAGAAGGGATACCGCTCAGGCGGGCGATAATCTGGCTCGACAATAGGGCTTGCCGGCAGGCTCAAATCATGATGAGAAAGTTTATTGATGCTCGTATCTTCGCCCTGCTGGCTGGTGCCACTTTATGTGGAAAGGACGGCATACCGAAACTGCTATGGCTAAAAGCGGAAGAGCCTGACATATACCACAAGATGCGTTGTTTCCTCGATGTCAACGGATACCTCGTTTATCGCAGCACCGGTAATATGGTGATGGAGTGGACGGGCGCATCCGTCTTCGGCATTGACCTCAAGAAGAAGACGTGGCTAAAGGGCGTCTTCCGTTATGTCGGGCTCGACCCGGAGAAGTTACCACCACTGGTTCGGCCCATTGATCAGGTTGGAGTTCTAACGAGAGAGGCATCCAGTGAGTTTGGGCTGCTAGAGGGGACACCTGTAATGGCTGGGGCGGGAGATGCCCCATGCGCTGCTGTTGGGTCCGGCGCGGTTGGTGAAGGTGAAGGACACGTCTATCTCGGCACGTCTGGCTGGGTAGCAGTGGTCACAGAACACACACCACGGGGCAAATGCGGAGCAGCAACGATACATTCGGCAGACCCGGATAAAGCGTTTCTGTTTGCTGAGATGGAAACCGCCGGGGCCTGTCTACAATGGATGGGCGATGAGTTGTACGCGTCAGAGAAAATGGATCCCAAGATCCCTGACGTCTACGGCTTCATGGACGAGAGAATTGCCGATATTCCCCCGGGCTCTGATTACTTGATCTTTACGCCATGGATGTGTGGAGAGAGGGCACCCATAGGAGACTGCAACGTCCGCTCCAGTTTTCTTAACCTGAGCGCTGACCATACCCGCGAGAACATGCTTCGTGCCGTCTATGAGGGAGTGGCCTATAATATTAGATGGATCGTGGAAATTGTAGACAAACAATTCAAGTTTCCACTTCCAAGGCTCCGGGTCGTAGGAGGAGGTGCACGGAGCGCTCCTTGGATGCAGATTCTGGCGGATGTGACTCAAAGGACGGTTGAGGCTGTACGCAACCCTCAGGAAGCGGGAGCGGTTGGGGCTGCTCTTGTAGCAGCAATTGGTCTCGGGATATATCCCAGTTTCGAGACCCTGAAGAACGTGGTGAAAGTAGAGATGATCGTCGAGCCGCAAGAGGAAAATCGCGAGATCTACGATTCACTGTTCCATTCATACCAGGATGCATACGGAAGTCTAAAAGGTTTCTACGGGCGGCTCAATGAGAAGAGGTCTGACGAAGCACGTTCATGCAAGGAGGTGTCTAAATGAATATGGAGGAAATATTGGGGCTCCCCATGGCATTGCCCGACGGGATAGATTACGATGAGTACCTTATAGCTACCTATCTGGCTTCTTTCGCGGCAGAAGTCCCCATCCCATTGCTATCTATGGCTCTTGCGATTGAGCAGAGCACAGGCACCTGGGTAGCCGTTCCAGGAGAGACTCCGGAAGTACGACGTCATCACATTGCCAAGGTGCTGGGCGTTTATGAGTTGCCTGATTACGAGTTCAGCGTGCCTCCGTCAGTAGAAACGCGGAACTGGGTTATCCAGGTAGCCTATCCTGAGGTCAATATTGGCTCACAGATACCAATGCTGCTGACATCCGTGGTGGGGAACATTTCAATGGGTGGGAATATAAAGCTTCTGGACATCCGGTTCCCCCAGAAGTTTGTCGCAGGTTTCAAGGGGCCGAAATTTGGCATCGCAGGTATAAGGGAGATCCTGGGCATCCCCAAGAGACCCCTGCTCAATAACATGATAAAGCCATGTACGGGTTATCCACTGGAGCTTGGAGCTGAGCTGTTCAGGCAAGCAGCTCTGGGGGGATGCGACATCATTAAGGATGACGAACTGATAGCCGACGCCTCATTCAATTCTATAGAGGGCCGAGTCAAACGATACATGGAGATCGAAAAGCAGGTGTATGAGGAGACAGGTGAACATACCCTGTACACAGTGAATATAACGGACAAAGTGCCGAAGGTTTTCGACAATGCCAAGCGTGCGGTAGAGCTGGGATGCAATGCACTCATGGTAAACTACCTGGCTGTAGGGTTGCCCGTTATGCAAGCTCTGACAGAGGATTCGAACATAAACGTGCCTATCCTGGCCCATATGGACGTTGCCGGTGCCATGTACATGTCACCCCTGCATGGTGTGAGCTCTCACATTGTGCTAGGAAAGCTGCCGCGCCTTGCTGGAGCCGATGTCGTCGTTATACCCGCCCCCTACGGGAAGGCCCCGGTCATCCCCGACAAATTCAAGAATGTTGCCAAGAATCTAACGTTCCCCCTATATCACCTTAGACCGACCTTCCCCATGCCATCCGGTGGAATCACACCATCTATGGTGCCGAAAGTGATGGCAGACCTTGGAAGTGATATTGTAATAGGTTCAGGTGGGGGAGTTCATGCCCATCCGCAGGGTGCAGTTGCCGGCGGAAAAGCGTTCCGACAGGCGATCGACGCAACGGTAAACGGCATTCCCCTGGAGGAATATGCGAAGGAACATCCTGAGCTAGAGGCTGTTCTGAAGCCGTGGGCCGACCCGTTTGGCAAAGGCATTACAGTTTAGGAGGGAAAGGAGGGCATAATGTCAAGGGTAACTGTATTAGGAGGGTGCGGAGTGGTCGGGAGCATAGCCGCTGAGACGCTCGCTTCGAGCGGGGTATTCTCCGAAGTGGTAATAGCAGACATTAATATCGCGAAGGCGAATAGAGTAGTCGAACGTCTGGGACAGGGTAATGTCTCAGCTGTTGAACTTGATGCGGCAAACCCTCACAGCATCAGAAACGCTATTGCTGGCTCACTGGTTGTACTAAATTGTGTTGGCCCGTATTACAAGTATGGGCCCATCATACTGAAGGAAGTGATCGAGTCAAAAATTAATTACGTCGATGTCTGCGACGACCTTGATGCCACCGAGAAACTCCTCGATATGGATGGGAATGCGAGGAAGGCCGGCATTTCAGCACTAATCGGAATGGGCAGTTCCCCTGGTATAGCAAACCTTCTGGTTAAATTCTGCGCTGATTCCCTACTTGATCAGGTTGAGGTAGTAGATATTTACCATGCCCATGGCGGTGAAAAGGTAGAAGGACCGGCGGTAGTGAAGCATAGAATCCACTCCATGAAAATGGACATTCCGATGTTCCTCGACAGTAAATTTACAAAGGTAAGGCTTTTTGAGGATAGTGGGAAATCACTAGAAGAAGAGGTTGAGTTTCAAGATGTGGGTACATACAGTGTGTATGCCTACCCGCATCCGGAGACGATAACATTGCCAAAGTTCTTGAAGGGCATAAAGAGAGTGACCAACCTCGGACTCGTGTTGCCGCCGGCCTATGCGGAACTGATCAAAGGGATGGTAAGGCTGGGTGTCACGGATGAGGAGCCGATGGAAGTACAGGGCTACCAGATTGCCCCACTTGAGTTTGCAGTAACCTTCATACTCTCGCAGAGGCACCGACTGATGCAGGAAGCCGGGCTTACTGAACCCATGGGCTGCCTGAAAATAGTGGTGAAAGGCAATAAGAATGGGGAGAAAAGCAACTACATTTTTTCGATGTCCTCCAGGGGCCAGGGAATGGGTGAAGGCACAGGCGTTCCCGCCGCTCTTGGCACAATGCTTATGGCCACGGGGAAAGTGAAACCGGATGGTGTCAATCCACCTGAGGGATGTGTCGATCCATTGGATTTGCTCGAGCTTGCCCGGACCAAAGTAAGCCTGGGTGATAGAAAAGGGTTGCCCATCGTCATTGAGCATATAGATAAGGACGGAAAATCAAAGAGGCTGGACCTGCTTAACTAGCCAGTGTTGCCCGGGATCTAGCTCAGCCCCATAGCGGTGAAAAACTGTGAGAATCTGTCCTTCAACTCGTCTATCGCAGTATACCTCTTGTCAAAGAGGTCGAGCCCCAGGGCTAAGAACGGAACTCCAAGGTCGCGGCAAACCTCTCTCATGATACCGATGCTTGCCGCCCCATCCTTGTGGCCCATATGCGCTGGCCAGACTACGCAGTCTATCTTGTAGTCTTTGACCACCCGCACCAGGTCATTGATGATGTTATCCGTAGTACCGCGCACCTGTCTCACCATTGGCACATCACATATATTTCTCTTGGCCAGGCCCCTGAACATGCTCTCCTCGCTGGCGGTGTCGATCAATGTGTAGGGTGTATAGCCCGTCATATCCATGACTATGCATACCCCCCACTCCTCCTTCAGCCACTCTGTGAGTTCGGGAAACCACACGGCTCGAATATCGAACCAGTATAGCCTGATCCTCTCATTGGGAACACTCCCCTTACCCTCGCTCACCCTTCTCTCTGTCAGGTCAACAAGCTGCCTGAACCACTCTGTGCCTCTGCTATCGCCAACCATGTAGTTCTGAGCTACGCTCCATGCCTGAGCCCCTTTAGCGGCGCTGTGGGGACATGGCACCGCGCGCCTTAGGCCATTGTATTCTGCCCACAGCTGGTATTGCTTGTTGGACTCCTCGATAACCTCTCGTAGTCGGTCAACCGCAAATGTGTGACCGGTATGCTCTTCGAGGAAGGCCACCATGCGTCGGAGTTCGTCAGCGTGAAAAGCTATGCTACGATCGGTTTCCAAATAGGGCGCATCGGTACAGAAGACCGGTATATTCCGCCAGTGCTTGTTATGAGCGATTGCTTGATGAAGCATATTGGTCGCATCGCAAAGAGAGAGTAGCCCGATAAACACAGTTGGCAGCGGCACACGCTCTGCCTCTACGTTATTGATCCCCAGCCTGATAAGCGTGCACATATCTGTGCCCAAACCGGCTCTCTCAGCTTCATCGATCTCTTCCAGAATATAGAGTTCCGAGGTAGGTACATAGGGCATCTGCGCAATCGTATACCAAGGAAGGTCTAAGGCAACGAACAGCTCCGGTGCGTTAGCATAACTGCTGGCGATGAATGGCTCGCCCTCCTCGGCACAGGTAATTATTCGATTGTAGTTGTCTACCATAGCCTTGACCAGGGTCACAGTCAGCTGCCTTTCCGGCGATTGACTCTGCTCAAGACCGCTTACCGCAAACTGCATGGCATCACGGTCCTGTTTGAAGCGTTCCAGACCTATTATTCCCATATGCTACCTTCCACTGTTTCCCGAAATACACTACGCAGTGAGACAATCTTATGCATATACACAGTGTATGTCAATAGGGCAATAAGCAATCTTAACGCTATAAATACATTCCTTCCTAAAACCCTGCTCATCAAAGCCTGACAGTGATATAATAGCTCAAAGAGTCTAGCTCAGGGAATCCAGAGAGGACAATGGAATGTTACACCCGTGTAATGTATATCTGGACATCGAGACAACCGGTCTATCTTCATACTATAACGATATAACCGTGATCGGTATCTATCTTGAAGATAGAAGCGGTGACAGACTGATTCAATTGGTCGGCGAAAACGCGACCAAGGATAAGCTGCTTGAAGCCCTCGACGGTGTGGATAAAATCTTCACCTACAACGGTAACAGGTTCGATATTCCTTTTATACATAATTATTTGGGGGTAGACTTGGCTGTAATGTTTCACCACCATGATCTTATGTATGATTGCTGGAAGAACAATCTTTACGGGGGCTTTAAAGCAGTAGAGCAGCAATTGGGTATAAGCAGGCAGCTGAAAGATGTTAATGGATTTGAAGCGGTAAGGCTGTGGTGGAGATATAGAGATTATGGCGATCACGATGCCCTGGCAACCCTACTGGCATACAACAGAGAAGATGTAGTAAATTTGAAGGTTTTGAGGGAGATACTGTGGTCTCATACTTCCATTGAAATAGGCAAGCGAGATGTTATTTAGACATCTTTGGATTAACACAGCGAGAAATTTGTATGCCCATCTATTCTCACTCCCAGCTAAGCACATATGAAGATTGCCCGCTGATGGAGCCCCGGCAGTAGAAGAGAGAGCGGAAGCTGGTATCTTGAAAGCCCGGGCTTAAAGGCTCAAGATACCTATACCTTCTCCACCTCTACAAGGACATCATAAAATGCGGCATTAGCCTGCAAGATATGCTTTTGCACCGGGTTTATCATATCATGGGTTAACTGGTTGAGATGACCTTCGATATACTGATCTGGCCACCATCCTTCCGTTATATTAACTATACCGGGCTTTATGCCGTTGCTTAGCTCCGCGTTCACTTTAAGCTGCCCACGGTTATTGAAAACACGTACTACATCTCCATCAACGATGTTACGCGGTTCAGCATCCGCCGGATTAATCTGAAGAGTAGGTTTCGGCACCTTTTCCAGCAAGCCGGGGACGATTGCTAGGGTGGAGTGTACTCGATTGCTCGGGTGTGTCGATAGCAAAGAAAGCGGGTAGCTCCTTGCCTTCTCACTGCGTACACTCTCCACCGGTTCTATGTAAACTGGTAATTCCTGACCGAATTGTTTTATACTTTCCACGTAGAACTCGATCCTGCCCGTTGGCGTCCCGAATTGCTGCGGCCGGTCTGAAGGCTGCGCCATCACCGGTCCCGACTTCAATCTCTCCACGGAAACGCCCTCCATAGTAGGGTGACCCGAAGCAAGGATTTCCTCTATATATTGCTCCTCTGTCTTATCAAAGTATTCACCAAATCCCATTCTTCGGCCCAGTGCAGCAGCTATCTGGAAATCTGATCTGGACTCCCAGAGTGGCTCAATCACCTTCTGCTGAAGCTGTAAATAGGGGTGTTGAAGGTCAGTGCGGCACAGGTCTGTGCATTCGAAAAATGAAGCCGCTGGCAGTACATAATCGGCATACTTAGCCGATTCGGTCATGAAAAGGTCACAGACAACCAGGAGCTCCAGGTTAGGCAGAAGCTCGCCGATAACCCTATGGGTATTGGGCATCTGGTTTGCAAAATTGTGCCACGTACACCACAGCGCCTTTATAGGGAACGGTTCACCTTTGATGACAGCATCATACAGCGACATCAAAGGAATAGTAGTGTACGGCCCATCTGGAAAGAGGAAAGAATGTGCATTCAATACAAAGGTGGAAGGTCGCTTTGCATTGCCGGTTATCGCCGCTAATGTATTTATCGCCCGGCAACTCAGATCGCCATAGAAACTCCTTTGCATCCCCCATCCCCGATAAATAGCTGCCGGTTTGTGCGTAGCATAACCGATAACCAGTCGCTTGATCACATCGGCCGGGACTTCCGTGATTTGTGACACCTTTTCAGGCGTGAACTGCTGCACCAAATCCGCCAGCAGTTGATATGCCGGCCGGCACTGTATACCGGAAATAGAATGAACACCTGTGAGTGCCGGAGTGAGCCCCGGAGTATTATACGGTTGCGCTTTATTTGAAATCTTGTCAATAACCATGAACCCCTGCTGGCTACCACCCTCCTCCATGTCGCTTTCCCTGAGGAAAAGACCATTATCGCCACGCACCAGTAAAGGGCCAACGGTATTCTCGGCTATGAATCGCTCATCCTGCAGCTCCTGCTCAGAATAACATGCATCATTCCCAGTGCCAGCGCCCCGTCTGTCCCCGGTCTTATGGGCACGTGTTCATCGGCGCGGGAAGCCGTTTCAGTGAAACGGGGATCGATAACGACTACCTTGCAGCCCCTTTCTCGGTCTCTCGCAATCCTTCGTATATAAGGAAAAACGGTCACTGCTGGATTATAACCCCAGACAATAGTGAACTTAGGATTTTCGATACGCCGAATGTACCTCTCACCCATCGGCGAGCCGAATGTTGCCATATCAGCGCAGGGGCCGGCGGCATCACCGCAACCCCACCAGTCAATCTCGGTCCCTTTGGTCAGGCTTATCAGCCTTGAATAGCCGCCTCCGGTAAGGTTTGAAAATATGGGTGCCGTCCAGGCAATAGAAGTGGAACCATATTGTGTGGCAAGATGCTGGAGTCTGACCACAATATCATCAAGCGCTTCATCCCACGATATTCTTTGCCACTTGCCACCGCCGCGCTCCCCTGTCCGTTTCAGGGGATAACGGAGTCGATCAGGGTGGTATACCATTTGATATGCTTTCAACCCTTTTTCGCAGGCACCCTTGTCAATAGGGTCGGGAAAATTGGCGGCGCGGACTTTAGTTATGACACCGTCCGTTACCTCAACAGAGAGCCCA
>JAVLBD010000045.1:0-9860 GCA_031581405.1 Dehalococcoidia bacterium | reverse complement strand
CATCCCTTGATATGCCAGAACTCACGTATCATTAACCAGGCTTCAGTGATACTTTCTTAACACTATTCGTAGGGCTCTGTCAAGGAACTGAGATAACCTCTGATGAATAGTCTCAATCAAGCGGTACAACGGAATACAGTTGCCAGCCTAATGGCCCAATCTTGGAAGCTCGCAAATCTAGGGGACCCCGATAGATCAGGGGACACGTTAGCCCACCCCCAGACCCCCGGACCCGATTATAGGCCGAAGCGCCGGCCGACCTGTCGGCCTCGGGGTATCTCTTTTTCAGCAATCTCAAACATGTAACAGATAAGCACGTCCAAGCGGGATCTCTGTGAATAGAGTAAACACTCGCTTCATTGTGAGCGATACCCCCTGAAAAAGCAGCATAGTTATTCTATGCAATTACTCGCTCTGTAGTTATTACCTGGAGACTGATTATGATTTACATTGGGCTATGGTTATGCTATAATGCTATGTCTGAGATGGAAAAAAATACAAAGCAAACGACTATAGAGGCTTATCGACTTCACGAGGAGGACACTGGTTCCCCTGAGGTTCAGGTTGCCCTACTTACGGAGCGGATAAATCGCCTGACCGATCACATGAGAGCTAATAGCCACGATTTTCACAACCTGCGTGGTCTTCTCATGCTGGTGGGACAACGGCAGCGACATTTAAAATACTTGAGCAGAATCGACCCTGAGCGTTACCGTTCGGTGATTGCAAGGCTCGGTATCCGAAAGTAAGGAGGTTAACCTTAGAATGCCACAGACTGTTGAATGCCTGGTGGGCGGGCAGCCCCTTGTTATTGAGACCGGTAAGCTTGCCGGTCAGGCAGACGGCGCAGTAACAGTAAAGTACGGCGATACCATCGTGTTGGCTACTGCCTGTGTCTCCAGTGAGAAGCGTGAGGGAATTGATTTTATCCCTCTTACCGTTGAATACGAGGAAAAGCACTATGCTGTCGGCAAGATCCCCGGGAGCTTTATCAGAAGGGAAAGCCGCCCCAGCCAGGATGCTATCCTCGCCGATCGGCTCATTGACCGCTCAATCCGCCCCCTACTTACCAAGGGCTTCCGCAACGAAATGCAGGTCGTGATCACCGTCCTCTCTTCAGATCAAGAGAACGATCCTGACATACTGGCCATAATTGGCGCTTCGGCAGCGCTATCACTCTCCTCTATCCCATTTGCGGGGCCGGTTGGAGCAACGCGTGTTGGTTACATAGACGGAGAGCTCGTGCTTAACCCCACGTTTACTCAGCTGGCCGATAGCTCACTGGACATCGTCATAGCCGGTTCCAGTGACGCTCTAGTCATGGTAGAAGCTGGAGCAAATGGTGTATCTGAGGGGGTTATACTGGATGCAATTAAATTTGCGCAACAGGCGAATCAGGATATCATAAAGATACAACAGCAGCTTCGCGATGCCTGTGGCAAGCCCAAAATGGATTTCACCCCCCCCAAGGCCAATCCCGAGGTTGAGGAAGCAGTATCCGCCATCATCGAAGACAGGCTTAATGATGTAATTTACAAAGTAAAGCCAGAGCGTATGGATGCCCTCGATGCCATTAGCGAGGAGCTTATTCAGAAGCTGGGAGAGAGGTTCTCTCCCATAGAGATCACCTCCACCCTCGAATCCCTGTTAAAGAAACAGGTGAGGTCGCAAATCCTGCGGAAGGGAGCCCGTCTCAGCGGCCGTGCGCCTACTGAGGTTCGCCCTATCACCTGTGAGGTTGGCCTTCTACCCCGCACCCATGGCACAGGTCTATTCAAGCGCGGGGGCACACAGGTATTGACCATTGCTACGTTAGGCTCCATGAGGAAGGAGCAGCTCATCGATACAATCAGTCAGGAGGAGAGCAAGCGCTTCCTTCATCACTATAATTTCCCCCCCTTTTGCACCGGTGAGGTGAAACGTATGGGAGGGCCGGGGCGACGGGAGATCGGACACGGTGCCCTTGTGGAAAGGGCACTTATTCCTGTACTTCCCAAGGAGGAGGACTTCCCCTATACTCTCCGGCTGGTATCCGAGGTTCTCTCCTCCAACGGCTCAAGCTCCATGGCTAGCGTTTGCGCCAGCATCCTCTCCCTGATGGACGCCGGCATTCCCGTTAGTGCTACTGTAGCTGGAGTGGCTATGGGGGTAATCGTTGAAGATGATAAATATGTCGTCCTTACCGATATAGAGGGGCTGGAAGATGCCTACGGCGATATGGATTTCAAGGTGGCGGGAACGGTGGAAGGGATCACTGCCCTACAAATGGACATCAAGCTTAAAGGAATCTCCTTCGAGGTTATCGAGGAGGCAATTAAGCAGGCAAAAGATGCCCGATGCTTCATTATCGAAAAGATGAAGCAGACCATAAGCTCCAGCAGACCGGAGCTCAGTCAATATGCCCCCAGGATGCAGAAGATAACCATAGACCCTGCTAAGATCGGTACCATCATCGGCCCCGGAGGCAAGATGATCAGGTCGATCACCGAGGAGACCAAGGCGTCTATAGACGTGGATAACGATGGTACCGTAATCATCGGCTCAATCAATCAGGAGGGAGCAGAAAAGGCGATCAAGATGATCCAGGATTTGATCCGGGATGTGGAAGTTGGCGGCGTATATACTGGCAAGGTGACCCGGGTGATCAACATTGGCGCCTTTGTCGAGATTCTCCCCGGTAAAGAGGGGATGGTTCATATCAGTGAGCTTGCCGACTACCGGGTGGCTAGCGTTGAGGATATTGTAAAAATAGGTGATGAGATTATGGTTATGGTCACCGAGATCGACCGCATGGGGCGGGTAAACCTATCCCGTCGCGCTGTATTGCAGGGGCTCTCAGCAGATAGTGTGTCATCAGGCTCTCCTAGACAATCCAATGGTCCCGGCGCTCCGAGCCGTGATTTCCAGCGCAGACCCCAGGGAGGGCCGCCGAGGCGTTTTCCTGATAGGGGCGGGAGGCCTCCCCAGAGGTAGCGGCGTATAGATTTACCGCCGCGATGTTTGGTTTAACGATGATAAAGGTAATCGTTCATGGTGCGGCGGGAAAGATGGGTTGTGAGGTCTTGCGTGCCTTGTGCTCCGACGCAGAGCTTGAGGCGGCAGGTGCAGTTGATCTGAAGGCAGATAGCGAGCGACTACCCCTTCCTGATGGCTCTGGCGAAATCCCCTTCTCTGCAGATCTGGAGACTATCATTTCCCAAACCAATCCCCATGTGATGGTGGATTTTACCATTCGAGAGGCGGCCATGCCAGCGATTCGCACAGCCGCCGGGCATAGTATCAACCTGGTTATCGGGACCACCGGCCTCTCATCGGAGGATATTGACGAGATCGATAAGTTATGTCGCCAGAGCAATATTGGCGCGGTTGTTGCCCCGAACTTCTCTCTGGGGGCCGTATTAATGATCCACATGGCTAAACTGGCAGCCAGCCATTTCGATTATGCCGAAATTATCGAGAAGCACCATGAAGCCAAGGCCGATGCCCCATCAGGCACAGCGCTAGCTACCGCACAGGCAATGGTGGCGGCACGGGGAAGGCCTTTCAGTTATCCTGCCCTAAAGAAGGAGAGCCTCGCCGGCACGCGTGGCGGGCAGGTCGAGGGGATCAGCGTGCATAGCGTGCGCCTTCCCGGGTTTTTAGCCCATCAGGAGGTAATTCTGGGGGCTCCGGGGCAGACACTGACGATAAAACACGACTCTATCAGCCGTGAGTCCTTTATGCCTGGGGTTGTCATGGCAGTAAGATATGTGGTAAAAAATAAGGGTCTTATTTATGGTTTGGAGGCACTTCTAGGATTGTAGAGGACATGGCGAGGAAAGAATTCAAAGTTGCTATCGTAGGCGCTACGGGACTGGTAGGGCAGGAGTTTATCAAGGTTCTGGGACAGCGAAATTTCCCCATGAGCTCACTTCATCTTTTCGCTTCGGACCGGTCTGCAGGCCGAAAGATAACCGTCGATGACGAGGAGATGGAAGTCCAGGAAACCACACCACAGTCTTTTGAAGGCATAGATATTGCACTGTTCTCAGCAGGCTCTGAAATCAGCCATCACTTTTCGCCGATTGCAGCAAGGGCCGGGGCAGTGGTCATCGATAACAGCGCGGCCTTCAGGATGGAGCCCCAGGTTCCTCTGGTAGTTCCCGAGGTGAATGCCGAAGATATTAAGGAACACAAGGGGATAATCGCCAATCCAAACTGCTCTACCATTCAGCTGGTGGTGGTGCTATATCCCCTGCATAAGGCCAATCCGATCAAGCGGTTCATTGTTGATAGCTATCAGTCAGTGTCGGGTACCGGTTCCGCTGCCCTCGAGGAACTGAGCGAGCAAGCCAGGCAGGTGCTGGAGGGACGTACCGTGGTACCACATGTCTACCCCCACCAGATCGCCTTTAACATACTGCCTGAAATCGACCTCTTTCTGGACAATGGTTATACCAAGGAAGAGTGGAAAGTAGTAGAGGAAAGTAAAAAGATCATGCATGTCAAGGATATAGCCATTTCGGCCACCTGTGCACGAGTCCCCGTATTCATCGGTCACAGTGAGGCGGTCCATATCCAGTTTAGCGACCCGATGTCACCTGATACAGCGCGGCGCATCCTCGCCGAGGCACCAGGGGTAAGGGTGCTCGATGACCCCAATATTAGCCTCTATCCCCAGGCCTGGTCCGTAGCAGGATCAGACGAGGTCTTCGTAGGACGCATACGAAAGGATATCTCACACGATTGCGGCCTTGCCATGTGGATAGTCGCCGATAACCTTAGAAAAGGAGCGGCCCTTAATGCTGTTCAGATAGCGGAGACCATGGTCGAGAGGAGCTGGATATAATGACAGAGCTTGGCAGATTACTTACCGCTATGGTAACCCCCTTCGATGAAGAAGGCGGGGTTGACTATGAGCAGACGAAGCGACTTTCGCTGGCGCTGCTGGATTCAGGTAGCGATGGGCTGGTGGTTTCCGGAACAACGGGGGAACGCCCCACCCTCACCGATGCAGAGCAGCTCAAACTGTTTGCGGCAGTGAAGGAAGCAGTAGGGGATCGAGGGACAGTAATGGCCGGCACAGGAAGCAACTGCACCCGTGAAGGTGTGGTCATGACCAGAGAGGCGGAACGCATGGGCGTCGATGCCATATTGCTGGTAGTCCCCTACTATAACAAGCCGACCCAGGAGGGGCTCTTTGCCCATTTCAAGACCATCGCCGAGAGCACTACCCTGCCGTGCATTCTCTACAATGTGCCCAGCCGCACCGTCACCAATCTGGCACCCGAAACCGTGATCAGGCTGAGCAAGATCGATAATATCGCGGGCGTCAAGGAGGCCAGTGGCAACCTGGACCAGATCGCTAAAATCATCGAAGGTACAGGCAAAGACTTCCTCGTTTACAGCGGGAACGATGGCGATACCTTTCCAATCATGGCTATGGGTGGCTACGGAGTAATCAGCGTGGTATCACATCTTGCGGGTAAACAGATGCGTGATATGATCGAGAAGTTAATTAATGGTAAGATGGCCGAGGCAGCTGAGATTCATCATCGCCTGCTTCCCTTGATAAATGCTCTCTTCGTCACCTCTAACCCTATCCCCATCAAACACGCCTTAAACCATTTAGGCTTTAAGGTTGGCAAGCCTCGCCTGCCGCTTACCGAGCCCGATGAGAAGTCAGCAGCGATAATCGAGTCGATGCTTAAAAACTACAGCATCGATTTGAAAGTGTAAGGTGTGATCTCAAGGTAGCGATGCCGTTGCGGATGCGCCAGTTAATTACCAGAAGTCTATATTCCCGACGCACTCCCTTTCATTAAGAATTGCCGTAATCTCTTTCCTCGCTACCTTATCGGCGATAGTCTCTACCTCCGATACAGGAAGGCCTGCTTCATTCTCCTTGAACTTCCAGTTTATTATGTATCCGGGCACAATAGCATAGGCGCAACCACCGGTGCCACAGCAACTGGATTCAATCACCGAAATTCCGGTCACACACAGTACCTCTTTGTCGTTATGTTCCAGCCTGTGCTCCTCTAACGGAGTATAGTAACCTGCCAGGGCAGTAACTTCCTTATCCAATTCGGTGTGAACATATTCCAGTTTCATTACACTCCCCCGAAAATAGCATGATGATTGAAAGCAAGCGCACATAGCGCCAATTCAGAGGTAACCACTTCTACAGGAGTTCCTGTACTATTATGGTCTGCTCCCGTCGCTCTCCTACTGAGATAACGCTTGCGGGGCAATTAAGCAGTTCCTCCAACCTTTTCACATAGGTACGAGCCTCTCCTGGCAAATCCTCAAAGCGGCGGATATCTCCTATGTCGGTCTGCCATCCAGGAAGCTCTTCATAGATCGGTTCGCACTTCCCCAGTTCCACTACACTGGAGGGGGGACTATTAAGTTTCTTTCCCCCAATCTGATAGGCAGTGCATATTTTAATGGCGGGCAGGATACTGAGTATATCAAGGCGTGTAAGTACAAAAGAAGAGAAGCCATTAACACGTGCGCTGAAGCTACCGACAACCGCGTCGAACCAGCCGCAGCGGCGGGGGCGCCCGGTCGTGGCCCCACGTTCATGAGCGTGCTCACGAATGAGTTCTCCCGTCTCATCCAGGAGCTCCGTGGGCATTGGACCACCCCCCACCCTGGTGGTATAGGCCTTAAACACCCCAGCAATCCCATCGATCTTCAGCGGACTAAGTCCCAACCCCGAGCATGCCCCCCCTGCCATGGTGGTGGTAGAGGTAACATACGGGTAGGTGCCAAAGTCAATATCAAGCATGGTTCCCTGTGCCCCCTCGAGCAAGACTTTCTCTTTATTCTCCAAAGCCTTCTCGACCATTAAATCGGTTTCCCTGATGAAGGGGGCAAGAAGCTCACCATAACGGCAATATTTATCATAAATCTCTTCCAGTACGAGCGGTTTAGCGTTATAAACCCTGGTTATGATGCGGTTCTTCTGGTCCAGTACCAGGCGAAGCCTCTCAAGAAAGGTGCCCTTGTCCAAGAGGTCACCGGTGCGTATCCCTATGCGACCAACCTTGTCCATATAGGCGGGTCCGATCCCTCTCCTCGTCGTCCCTATCGCGCTGCTGCCGCGCGATTCCTCCTCCAGACCATCGAGAATGAAATGATAGGGCATAATCAGGTGAGCGCGGTCACTAATAAAAAGCTTGTCAACCTCTACGTTGCGTTTCCTTAGCTCTTCGACCTCCTCCAAGAGTGCGGCGGGGTCGATAACTACACCATTACCGATAACGCAGGTAACCCCCTTATGGAAAACACCCGCGGGGATAAGATGCATCTTGAACTCGCCATAGGAATTAATTACTGTATGCCCGGCATTGTTCCCCCCGGAGAAACGCATCACTATATGAGCCTTCTCCGCAAGGAGATCCACGATCTTCCCTTTCCCCTCATCTCCCCACTGCGCCCCAACTACTGCGATTACCGGCATTCGATCCTCCTTTTTCCCCCTAACCCCCTGGCAAGCATTCTATATCTGTCCCTTTCAGGATCTCCCCACTAGGCCTGTCAACCACCGCAGTATACCAAATGTAGAGCCTTTTGATAAGGGAGTGCTCCGGGGCAAATCCATATTGACAACGATATTGAAAGGTGATAACTTTACTTCGTAATCACTGCATTCTATTACATGTAGTATATAAATACACAGCTCAATAATTTTCAAACGCCCGAGTGGCGCAATGGTAGCGCAACCGACTTGTAATCGGTAGGGTAGCGGTTCGAATCCGCTCTCGGGCTCTGTAAGGCAGAATGCGTATGAAATGGCGGGGTGGGTGAGTGGCTAAAACCAGCAGACTGTAAATCTGCCGCCGACAGGCTTCGTTGGTTCGAATCCAACCCCCGCCACCAGATAAGTCACTTTCCTGGATAAGCATAACAACAAATAGAACGCTGCTCCTTTTATGCTTTACTTTCCGCGTGTGTAACCCTTACCCCAGTATCGCCCCAAATGCGTCAAATTTCAACAGATTCAGCGATGTTTCCAATTGTCCATGTTTCTCTCTTAGTAAGCTCGGCAGCGACCGGGTATCGCTTCTGTAATTGGTTAATTCGCCGAATCCGCGAATTACCGCAATGGGAGGGCGCTAGAAATTACACTTGCTTATTAGCGCCAAGTTATCACAGGCTCCTTCCTGAGAGGGATACGGGAGAATCTGTGCTTGGGATATCCAACCATCATAGCGCCCAGGCTCTTGTGTCCCTCAGGTAGCTGGAGAGCCTCCATCATCGGAGTGTAAAATGCGGCGCACAACTGGAAAAACCCTGCCCAGCACGCCCCCAGGCCAAGGGAATACGCTGCCAGCTCCACATAGGTCAAGGCGATAGGGGCAGCCCCTGGAGCCATAAAGTCGCCCGCAGGCGCATGGACCACAATGGCATGAGGTGCACCACGCATTATTCTGTCATTTCCTTGCTCCCAGTCAGCAACTATGATATCCAGATTCAGGGAATCGGCCATCTGCGGCATTTCCTTAATTGCGACACGCATCCAGTCCGCTACCATACCGGCAAGACGCTTGACCTCCTTTGAATCCTCAATCACAAGCCACTGCAGTGGCTGCGCATTGTGCCCGGAGGCCGCGTATCGGGCTATGTCGATTATCTTCGTCAATATTTCTCTCGACACCGGTTTTTGCCTGTAGACCCGGATCGAGCGCCGCGACTTAAGAAAATGCTCAACCTGCTCCGGGGAAGGCAGTAACTTCTTCTCTACAGGGTCGCACTCCTGCGGACTCATCGTATCCAGGCCAATAGCCGCAAGCGGGCACACCGCAACGCAATGACCGCAGTTGATACACCTCTCCTCACCACCATCAGTCCAAAAGGGCAATCCTTCAGGATCCGGGACTTCAATAATTACAGCCGGACATTCAAGGGCACAGAGGCCACAGGAGTTACATTTATCACCATCAACTATCAATCTACTCATATTCTCTCCTTATATTTAGCGATTGTGTCCAGCTTGACCTGATCCACCATCCTGTCTCAAGATACGAGCGATTATCCATTCTGTCACGCTGTGCAAACCACCGTTCAATAATTTAAACGCAGTAACTCTCTTTGTCAAATACCTTCGCTGCAAGGGGAGACCCCCAATATAAATGTACAATGACACTTGCCATAGATCAGCGGTGATGTATTTATTTTTGTACCAGAACAGCGTACGAGAACTTGACAAGAGAGACTTCATGTGGTTGGATGATTGTAGAGGCTTCCGAATACCCAGCCGAGTCGAGCCTCGGGAGGTGCACTATGAAGCTTCACGTAGTTTATGGAGTATGGCAAGTAGATCAATGACGCCCTGCCAGGAGGCAGGGCAAGTAAGGCTCGGACCCGACTCGTAAAAGTAAATTGGAGGGCAGTCTCATAGAATGAGTGACCCTATGCGGTCGTGAATACCGCGAGTGAGTTGAGGACGAGTAAAGAGTAATCCAAGATTACTAGCGGAGGACACTTAATAGGTGTCCTCCGTTTTTATAGAAGACACCTGAGCTGCGTGTGAATATATGCAACTCCGCATCAGATCAACCCATATCTTCAATGCGATAAAAGTTGCATACAAACCTCACTACAGGGCTTAACATAATATTATAGAATAGAGACCGCTGAAAAAGAGGTGCAGGATACTTCCTGCCGGGGGTCTGGGGGTGTCCCCCAGCTTTAAAAGTCCCCCAAAGATTGGGGGATGTAGGGGGTTGATTAAGAGCATTTCCGCACTCTCTAATATGAAAAAAGAAGGTACGAGTGATGAAGAGTATCAATAAACAAAGGAATGGCCACAGGTATGGTGCTTATAGCCTGGAGATAGTTCGTGAATATACTACCCTGTCCTATAATGGTGG
>JAVLBD010000044.1:0-9864 GCA_031581405.1 Dehalococcoidia bacterium | reverse complement strand
GATCAGCGATCGCGATGCTCGGTTTGCCGCATTGATGCCGGCGGGTCGGGGGTCTCTTCTCGACAGAGTCGAGCAGCTTATAGCTGCCGGTGACCCACGAGAAATTGAAGAGCTGGCGGAGAAGGTTCAGATACCGGTGGTAAATACCCTCTTAGGGCTCGGCTGCTTTCCACGATCACACCTGTTAAGCCTTGGCATGCTAGGGATGCATGGCCTAGCCCATGTGAACCTGGCATTGGATGCTGCGGATCTCGTTATCGCAATCGGGATGCGGTTTGATGACCGGGCTACGTCTAAGGTATCGAGCTTTGCTCCTCATGCCCGTGTCATACACATTGATATCGATCCCGCTGAGATCGGGAAAAATGTGAAGGTAGATGTACCCATTGTGGGAGATGTGAAGAATGTACTCAGGGCGCTAAATAAGGTAGTCGATTCCAAGAACCACGTTGAGTGGGTTTCTCAGATACAGGAGTGGGAAAGCGAACACCCCTCAACGACGATTAGGGATACGGACAGTCTTCTCCCTCAGTATATAGTGCGACAGATCTCCGAGATTACCAAGGGGGATGCCATTATTGTCACCGGTGTAGGACAGCACCAGATGTGGTCCGCTCAATATTTCCAATATAGCAAGCCCAATACCCTCGTCTCGGCCGGTGGCCTGGGGCCGATGGGGTTTGAGCTCCCCGCTGCCATGGGGGCCAAGGTGGGATGCCCTGACGATACCGTCTGGTGCATCGCCGGCGATGGTGGTTTCCAAATGACTATTCAAGAGTTGGGCACAATCGCTCAGGAGAACCTCGCTGTCAAGATTGCGATTCTTAATAACGGTTTCTTAGGGATGGTGAGGCAGTGGCAGGAGCTTTTTTACCAGCGTCGCTATATCGCCACACCCCTCAGCGGTCCAGATTTCGTCAAGGTTGCCGAGGCATATGGCATTGCTGCCATGAGGGTGACGGACAAGTTAATGGTAACCAGTGCCATTGAGAAAGCCATGGCATACGAAGGGCCCTTCCTCATCGACTTTCAGGTCGAGCCTGAGGAAAACGTTTACCCGATGGTGCCGCCGGGTGCATCTCTTTGCGATATCGTGGAGTGTCCTAGGGAGGAGGTTAGAGTAAAGTAATGGCCAAACATACCTTAATAGCCATGGTAGAAAACAGGCCAGGCGTGCTGAACCGGGTTGCCAGCCTCTTTCGCAGGCGTGGCTTCAATATTGAGAGCATTGCTGTGGGGCATACTGAAGTGGCAGGACTTTCCCGGATGACGATTGTGGTCGATGGCACGACGGTCTCAGTGGAGCAGGTCAGAAAACAGCTCGATAAGCTGATCGATGTGGTTAAGGTTACAGATATCACGGAAGATAGTCTGGTGGCACGGGAATTGGCGCTGGTCAGGATTAAGGCCACCCCAGCTACAAGGAGCGAGATAATTCAGATTGTGGACATCTTTAGGGCTAACATTGTGGATGTGGCTGCAGATTCAGTGGTAGTGGAGGTCAGCGGCGATGAGGACAAGCTGGCATCACTGCTTCGTTTGCTCAAAGGTTTCGGTATTAGCGAGGTCGCCCGCACCGGGAGAATTGCCATGACGCGGGGGATGGCTGGCCCAATATTGGTGGGGGAGGAGAAGCCATCGAGAAAGATAACCAGTTCTAGAACTAAGAAAATTAGCGATTTATCAAATCTATAAGGAGGAATTATGGCGAAAATATACTATGACAAGGACGCGAAGCTGGACCTGATCAAGAATAAGACAATAGGTATAATCGGCTTCGGTAGCCAGGGTCATGCCCATGCTCAGAATCTCACGGATAGCGGATGCCAGGTGATGGTGGGCGAGCTAAAGAATAGCGAGCCGTGGAAAGCCGCTGTCAAGGTAGGTCTCAAGGTGGCCAGTGCTGATGAGGTGGCCAAAGCCGCGGACATTGTCATGATGCTTGTCCCCGATCAATTGCAGAAAGAGGTTTACAACAGCTCTATCGAGAAGAACCTGAAAAAAGGTGATATGCTGATGTTCGCTCATGGCTTTAACATTCACTATAACCAGATTATCCCACCCCCGAAAGTAGATGTGACCATGATCGCCCCTAAGAGCCCGGGCCACATGCTGCGTCGCCTGTACACCGAGGGCTCATGTCCACCGGCGCTGATTGCTGTCCATCAGGATGCTTCGGGTAAAGCGAAGGAGATGGCACTGGCGTATGCAAAGGGCATCGGATGCACCAGGGCTGGAGTGCTGGAGACCACTTTCGCCGAGGAGACTGAGACCGACCTCTTTGGTGAGCAGACAGTGCTCTGTGGTGGTGTCACATCACTCATTAAGACTGGCTTCGAGACCCTGGTAGATGCTGGCTATCAACCGGAGATCGCATACTTTGAGGTGTGCCACGAGCTGAAGCTTATCATAGACCTAATATACCAGGGTGGCTTTTCCTATATGCGATATTCAGTGAGCGATACTGCGGAATACGGCGATTACACCAGGGGGCCAAGGGTCATCGATGATTGCGCACGGGAGGAAATGGAGCAGATCCTCGGCGAGATTCAGGATGGCACCTTCGCCCGCGAGTGGATATTGGAGAATCAGGCGGGACGACCCAGCTTTAACGCTTCCCGCCGCCATGAGTCGGAGCACGAAATCGAAGAGGTAGGTAAGAAACTCAGGGCGATGATGCCCTGGCTTAAAAGGTAAATCAGCATGGCTAAAAGGGGAACAAAAGGGGATCGGGTGATCATTTTCGATACCACGCTTCGTGATGGGGAGCAGGCACCGGGAGCCACCCTTAATATCGAGGAGAAGCTTGAGATCGCCCGGCAACTGGAAAAACTCGGCGTCGATGTCATCGAGGCCGGTTTCCCTATTGCCTCGCAGGGAGACTTCGAGGCGGTGCGCCTCGTTGCAGAGGAGGTGAAAGGGTCGGCAATCTGTGCCCTGGCACACGCTGATGCCGATGCTATTGATCGTGCCTGGGAGGCGATAAAAAAGGCGAAGCAACCCCGTATTCATGTATTCCTTTCCAGTTCAGATATCCATCTTACCTATCAATTGAGAAAGGGAAAGGCTGAGATGCTAGCATTGGCTTGCGAGATGGTTGCTCGTGCGAAGGGGCATGTGGAGGATGTGGAGTTCTCCCCGATGGATGCTACGCGCACCAGTCCCGAGTTCATCTATCAAATAGCCGAGGCGGTGATCGATGCGGGAGCCACCACGGTCAATATTCCCGATACCGTGGGCTACACTACTCCTGAGGAGTTCAGCAGGCTAATCAGAGGTATCTTTGAGCATGTACCCAATATTCACAAGGCGGTAATTAGCGTTCACTGCCATGATGACCTCGGTCTTGCGGTGGCAAACAGCCTGACCGCGCTTGCTTCTGGCGCCCGGCAGGTGGAGTGCACCGTTAACGGTATTGGCGAGAGAGCGGGTAATGCGTCGATGGAAGAGATCGTGATGGCGCTGAGCACCCGCAAGGATTTCTTTGACCTGACCACGAATATCGATACCACCCGGATTTACAAGATCAGTCGTCTGGTGAGCGAGCTCACCGGTTTCTCTATACCCCCCAACAAAGCTATCGTGGGGGCCAATGCTTTCCGCCATGAGTCGGGGATTCATCAGGATGGCGTCATTAAGGAACGTACTACTTACGAGATTATGGATGCCCGCACGATCGGGTTGTCTTCAAGTACCCTGGTGATGGGCAAGCACAGCGGGCGCCACGCCCTTAAAACCAGGCTGGAGGAACTGGGCTATAGCCTCAGTGGTGAAGATCTCGACCGTGCCTTCTCTGCCTTCAAGGAGCTTGCCGATAAGAAGAAGGAGGTCACCAACCGCGACCTCGAGTCTCTGGTAGCGGAAGGGTTGCGAACGATCTCGGAAGCCTATCATCTGGAGCAAGTGCAGGTCTCCTGTGGAGATAAGAGCGTTCCAACGGCCTCGGTGAAGCTCATTGCCCCGGATGGCAGGGTGCTGGCAGATGCTGCACTGGGCACCGGACCGGTGGATGCCGTCTATCAGGCGATTAATCGCCTGGTTCGCGTGCCCAATACCCTCACCGAGTTCAGCGTCACGTCGATCACAGAGGGCATAGATGCTATTGGCGAGGTCACTATCAGGATCGAGAGCGAGGGGAGCGTTTACACCGGTCGCGGTGCTGCTACCGATATTATCGTTGCCTCAGCTAAAGCCTACATGAACGCATTGAATCGGCTTCTGGCGGCGAAGGGCAAAGAGTAGAGAGGTTTAACATGCCTGAGGAAGAGATGGAGCGCCGCATTGAAGGTATGGAACGAAATATCAAAATGCTCCTAGCATTAGTCCTGGTGAGCCTGTCCTGCAGCCTCGCCGCCCTCGCAATAACCGTTGTTGTACTGCTTACTACCTAGTATTCTCCCAGTGGTAGAGGAGGAGCAGAAACATGCCAGAAACAAAACCCGATGCCCTAATGGCATACTGTGGCATCGATTGCAGCAAGTGTTTTGGATATACCAAGACGGTGAGCGAGGCGGCCAAACAACTGCGGCGTACGATGCGGGCGGAGAAGATAAAGCGGGTGTGGCCGTCCATGCCTTTTCTTGGTGACTACGATGCTTTTAAAAAAGACCTTGATGCCCTTGCCGGGCTCAGATGTAAGGGGTGCCTCGATGGTGGTGGCAATCCCTTTTGTAAGATACGAAAGTGCTGCTTGGAGCGTGACTATCGTACTTGCGGTCAATGTGGTGACTTCGAGGCCTGTGAAAAGCTCGCTTTCCTTGAGCCGGGCCACAAGGATGAGCATCTGAAAAATCTGAGAAAAATCCACAAATCTATGGCCTAGGTTATACGGGTTGGAGGTGATTCGTGTCATCGGACTTGGAGATGGTTCTGCGCCTGTTGCTGGCAGTGGGGCTTGGAGCGCTTATAGGATTGGAGCGTGAACATGCTAAGAAGGCAGCCGGACTTCGCACCCATTTGCTGGTCTGTGTCGGTGCAGCCCTGTTCACCATCGCCTCTATATATGGCTTTGGAGAAGGCGCCGACGCTGCTCGTGTAGCTGCCGGCGTAGTCGCCGGCATCGGATTCCTTGGTGCTGGCACAATCATAAGTACAGGAGGTGGATTGTTAGCCGGGCTTACGACTGCAGCTTCTATCTGGGCAGTTGCTGCAATAGGTCTTGCCGCTGGGGCGGGGCTCTATATCCCGGCTACAGTTGCATCCGTGATTATTGTTATCATACTGATGCTTCCTAAGAGGATTGGAGGGCAATGACAGGAGCAACTATAGCTGAGAAGATCCTCGCAGCTCATAGCGGAAAGGATAAAGTCAGCCCTGGCGAGTTTTTAAATATCAGGGTTGATCTGGTTATGGCGAATGACATCACCGCCCCTATCGCTATAACAGAGTTTGAGCGCATTGGCGTCACTAAGGTCTTCGACCCCGAAAGGGTAGTGCTGGTGGCGGATCACTTTGTCCCCAATAAGGATATCCCGTCAGCGGAGCAGGCGAAGCTTATGCGTGAGTTCGCCAGAGAGCAGGGGGTGGTCTATTTCGAGGTGGGCAGTGGTGGCATTGAGCATGTGCTCCTACCGGAGAAGGGCCTTGTGCTACCCGGAGATGTGATAGTGGGGGCAGATTCTCATACCTGTACCTATGGCGCGCTGGGGGCCTTCGCCACGGGGATGGGCTCCACAGACATCGCCTGTGCTATGGCTACGGGTGAGGTATGGATGAAAGTACCACCTACGATAAAGCTCGTTTATCATGGCAGGGTGAGACAGTGGGTTAGCGGCAAGGACCTCATCCTTTATACGATTGGAGCCATTGGCGTAGACGGGGCTCGCTATGCCGCAATGGAGTTTTGCGGTGAGGCCATTGAGTCACTTTCTATGGACGGCCGGTTCACCATGGCCAATATGGCTATAGAGGCAGGTGCCAAGGTGGGAATCTTCAGGGTTGATAATAAGACGCGGGCGTATATAAATGATCGCGCATCGCGTCCCTATAAGCTCTACGAGCCCGATAAGGATGCCCGTTACGAAAAGGTAATCGAATATGATGTGTCCCACATTGAGCCACAGGTTGCCTTTCCCCATTTACCTTCGAATACGAAGCCGCTAAGCGAGGTGGGAGAGGTACGGATAAACCAGGTGGTTATCGGTAGTTGCACCAATGGCCGCATCGAGGACCTGCAAATAGCAGCCGAGGTGCTGAAATGGAGGAAAGTTCACTCTGAAGTACGCCTGGTCGTCATCCCCGGAACTCAGGAGGTATATCTTGAGGCGATGCGCCGTGGTCTCATCGAAATCTTCATCCGGGCAGGTGCAGCGGTAAGCACGCCAACCTGCGGCCCGTGCCTCGGCGGATATATGGGAGTGCTGGCTGCTGGAGAGAAGTGTATCTCGACCACCAACCGCAACTTCTTAGGCCGTATGGGGAGCCCCGATTCTGAGGTCTACCTCTCCAACCCGGCAGTAGCCGCCGCCAGCGCCATACTGGGGCGTATCGGCGGGCCGGATGAAGTAGAGGAGTAGGGCTATCAGAAGGAAACGATAAGGGTGCAAGTGCTTGAGATCTACAAAGAGACACTACCGTTTCCCCTGGCTAAACTGATAATAGGTATATTTGCTGCTATCTCATTATCGTTACTTGTCCTGTTACTCTATCAAGTTCTTGGCGGTCCAGTTGGTGATAATCCAGCACCAGATTGGTTTTATCTCATTATGTTTCTCTTTTTCGCAGGACTCACATACTTTATGACCAACTTCAATAAGCTGTCTATTAAAATCACCACTGAGTCGATTACAGTTGGTTATGGGGTTCTTAGGCGTGCCATACCCTGGGATAATGTTAATGGATGCTATCAGGATGAGGCTTCAGCTATCGGTCATTATGGAGGATGGGGTATTCGCATGGGGAAGGTTAAACGCAAGTGGAGGCTGGTGTACAATGTCATGGGCTGCCCTACGGTCGTACTGGAGCTGGATAAGGGTAGGTTCAAAGAATTTGTGTTTTCCACCAAAAACCCGGAGATGGTGTTGGAGGTAGCAAGGCAGCAGATCTCGAAGTAAAGAGACTTTTTTCGTAATAGCTATAGAGGGGAGGTCGATGGAGGTAATAGGGCTAGGAATCAAAGTAAATCAATAACGTCGACTAGAGGTCAACCCAATGAAAATCATCGTTTTGAACGGAAGTCCCAAGGGAAGCATTAGTGTTACCGTACAGTATGTCCTTTTCATCCAGAAGAAGTTTCCACAGCATGAGCTGAAGATTATTAACATTTCTCAGGAGATCAGGAAGATTGAGAGGGATGAGAAAGCCTTTCAAGGAATTATCGATGAAGTGGAATCATCGGATGGTGTTTTATGGGCTTTCCCCCTTTATTTGCAGCTTGTGCCTTCTCAGTACAAGAGGTTCATTGAGCTTATCTGGGAGAGGGGAGCGGAAAACGCTTTTAAAGACAGGTATACGGCTGTGTTGTCCACTTCAATTCATTTTTATGATCATTCTGCACACAATTACATGAATGCCATTTGCGACGACCTGGGCATGAAATACGCTGGGTCGTTTTCTGCAGACATTGTCGATCTATTGAAAGAGGAGGAGAGAGATAATCTTATTCTGTTCGCTGAGCATTTTTTTAAAGCAATTGAAAACAATGTTCCTACAGTGAAGAACTTCAAGCCGGTGACTTATGGAGAGCTCAGCTATATTCCCGGAAATGTGGGGAGAAAGATAGATATCGGTAGCAAGAAAGTGGTGATTGTAACAGATTCCGAGGATGGCCAGACTAATTTGGGCAGGATGATTGAGAGATTCACTAAATCTTTTTCCAAGGAGGTTGAGGTGATTAATCTCCATGATGTGGATATTAAGGGAGGGTGCCTGGGCTGTCTTCAATGCGGGTATGATAATACTTGTTCGTACGGGAACAAGGATGGTTACACTGAGTTTTACAATACGAAGATAAAGACCGCCGACGTGCTTGTTTTCGCAGGTGTCATTAAAGACCGGTATTTATCTTCACGATGGAAGATGTTCTTTGATAGGAGCTTCTTCAATGGTCACGTCCCAACATGGACCGGGAAGCAGGTAGGGTTTATCATTTCCGGTCCTTTGAGCCAGATACCCAACCTCAGGCAAATCCTGGAATCCTGGGTTCAGATGGAGCAAGCTAGTCTTGTCGATTTTATAACCGATGAGTATGAGGATTCGGCTCATATAGATGCATTGCTGCAAAGCCTTGCTGAGCGTGTTGTCACATTTGCTGATGAAAACTATATCAAGCCGGTAACCTTTCTTGGTGTAGGGGGGAGGAAAATATTTAGGGATGATATTTGGGGAAGATTACGATTCCCTTTCCAGGCGGATCACAAATATTACAGAAAACATGGGATATATGATTTCCCGCAGAAAGATCGCAAAGCACGAATTACAAATACGATACTGATCCTGTTGACCAAAATACCAAAGATGAGAAAAGAGATTTACAGTAAGAGGATGAAAGAGGAAAGTATCAAACCGCTGCAGAAGGTAGTTGAGAAGCAATGATATCATGTGCAGAGCGGTAGCTAACAGTATATTTGCGTTTTCCTTCGCCTGAGAAAATGCCTTCAGCCTTTCGAATAAACCAAATACATTGTGTGGAATAGCATATACTTAGCAAAGGAGATATGTATTGATACTAAAAGGTAAAGCTCATAAATACGGGGCCAATGTGGATACGGATGCTATCATTCCCGCTCGCTACCTCAATGTATCCGAGCCAGGTGAGCTCTCCAGGCATTGCATGGAGGGCATTGACGGCGATTTCCTGAAGCGGGTGAAGCCGGGCGACATCATCGTGGCCACTACCAATTTTGGCTGCGGCTCATCACGGGAGCACGCTCCTATCGCTATAAAGGCGGCGGGCGTATCCTGTGTAATTGCCCAGAGCTTCGCCCGAATCTTCTTCCGCAATGCCATTAACATCGGCTTACCCCTTCTTGAGTGTGCTCAGGCGAATGAGATCGAGCAGGGCGATGAGCTTGAAGTGGCGCTGGAAAAAGGCGAGATTAATAATATCACAAAGAATAAAGTGTTTCAGGCGGAGCCCTACCCCGATTTCATGCTCCAGCTGATTTCAACGGGTGGTCTCATCAAGTATACCAGGAAGAAGATAGAAACGAGGGGTGTCTAAGTGAGATTCAATATTGCATTACTTCCGGGCGATGGCGTCGGTCCTGAGGTCGCAGCCGAGGGGGTCAAGGTTCTTGAGGCGGTGGGTAAAAGACTGGGGCACGAGTTTTCCTTTCATGAAGGAGAAATTGGCGGTATAGCGATTGACAGGTCTGGGGTTGCACTGACCCGGGGAACGATGGCGATGTGTAAGAGATGCGATGCTGTTCTCCTCGGGGCAGTCGGCGGTCCCAAGTGGGATGATCCGGCGGCAAAGGTCCGGCCGGAAGATGGGCTTCTCGGTCTACGCAAAGGATTAAAGCTCTTTGCCAACCTGCGCCCGGTTAAAGTCCACCCCTCTCTTCTCGATTCAACAACCCTGAAACCGGAAGTTATTCGAGGTGTTGATCTTATGGTGGTACGAGAGCTCACCGGGGGGATTTATTTCGGCCGGCCAAAGAAACGGTGGCAGACTGCTACAGGGCGGAAAGCGGTAGACAGTATGCTCTACTCGGAGATGGAGATCGAGCGCATCGTCAGGGTCGGATTTGAGCTGGCCCGCACCCGCCGTAAAAAGCTGGTATCGGTGGATAAGGCTAATGTTCTGGAATCGTCCCGCCTGTGGCGACAGATCGTCGTCGAGATGTCAGCGAATTATCCCGACGTGGAGCTTCAGCATATGCTGATCGATGCGTGCGCCATGAGGTTAATCCAGCGCCCTGCCGA
>JAVLBD010000043.1:0-10243 GCA_031581405.1 Dehalococcoidia bacterium | reverse complement strand
CTCAGCCCGCACTTGGCGAGGTATGCAGCCGTTGTTACACCATTAAAACCACCGCCGACAATAACAACGTCGTACCTCTCATCTGTACTCATTTTTATCCACCTTGTCCATCGCTCTTTACTGTCTGCTCAGTTATATTAAGGCTATCCGTGTCATTTTAGTGTATATTAAACTGGATCATAATCCGGAGAACGCAACAAAACGGGAAAAGAGGTTAATCAAATATAATCTCTGTAGAAATGACCTGCTTTAGGATTCTGTTTTTTCCTTGGTTGTCCCCTAGGCCGGTTTTGTTGTTGTCCCGGTCGCTCCAGCCGCCGTAGCCTCAGTTGGTTGCGATCCCATCTCCCCCCGCTTACTAATAAATGTGCCAACGCCGGCTATGTTCTTCAGGAAATATACTATTCCCGGAATGGAAAGCATAACCCGAAAAATACCACCCACATCTTCATTAAACAGTGTTACCTCATAGTTCCAGGTTACCGGCGCCTTGAGGATACCCCTTAAAACAACTTTACCTTCTTCTTTTGTAATAGTGCTTTTTTCTAACTCGATATCCAGTTCCCGCTCTCCCAGACCTTTTGACCAAAATCTCATTTTAGAAAATCACCTCTCTATTTCGAGACGCCCGCAGGCTTTTTTTTACTCTTTTCCTTACCCGCCTGCCGCTTTATAATCCTCTTATAAGTAGAGGGGGGTACATCCATTATATTCCTGGCAAAAAGACTCAGCACCGGACCTGATAAGAGCATACGCAAAATTCCGGGTATATCCTCTTTGGTAAAAGTAAATTGACAGTCCCAGATAATCCCCTTGTCTCGCACGATACCTTTCGCTAGGAGAACATTACCCTCTCTCTCTACATCTGTTTTAAACCAATCTGTATTTAACGCCTGTTTACCCAGCCCTTTTGACCAAACTCTCATCCTATATCTTTCGCAATATTAAAATATTGCCCTCCTATTTTCCTTATTGATTAGTAATGCAAATACTATTTGCATTATACAAAGCAATAAACTGAAAGTCAAACGCTTCCGAATATGCAAATCCAGCTAACAGATGTAGCGACCGATTTCACAGTTACATCATAGAATATCCGCCGCTGACACTGAGGGTTTGCCCGGTAATAAAGTTGGCGGCATCTGAAGCCAGGAATACCATAGCATTACCGATATCCTCTGATGTTCCCAATCGCCGCAAAGGGTAGGCCTTGACAACTTTTGCCATTACCTCTTCAGTGAAGAAACCGCGTGAAAGCTTCCACCCGCTATCCTCACCATACTCGTCTTCGCTTTGCGGAATGGTAACCCCAGGGCATACCACATTAAGACGCACATTGTAGCGACCGACCTCTCGAGAAACAGCCTTGGTAAAGGCAATGACTGCACCTTTTGTGCCACCATAGACCGCTTCACGGAACTCACCGATGCGACCCGCATCGGAGCCAGTGCTTAGAATAACCCCGCTATTGCGCTCGATCATATGGCCAAGCACCGCTTTGGTGCAATTCAGTACGCTCCGATAGTTTATAGCTATTACCTTATCCCAAAAATCGGTGTTGGTATCTATAAAGAGCTGCTGCAGGTCCCAGCCTACATTATTAACCAGAATGTCCACCGCACCAAATTCATCAATTGTCTTCTTCACCATGGCTTCAACAGCGTCATAATTGGTGACATCTGTCTTCACCACGCTGGCTTTACTTCCAAGAGCCTTAGCTTCACCTGCCACTTTCTTGGCCTGGCCATCATCGAGGTCAGCAATCATAATGTTCATGCCCTCTCTGGCAAAGCAATGGACGATCCCACGTCCTATATTGGAAGCCCCTCCAGTGACGATTACAGTCTTCCCTTTTAGTCCGAGTTCCATTTATTATATACCTCCTTTTTTCGCACTTTTTTATCTATAACACTGTAGACAGTGTAATGAACAGCAGATTGCTCCCGGTCATCATTTTGCCATATATACTAAAAAGCGTAGCTATCTTTCCGTCAATGGCTAGCGCCGTGGTAGCCCCAGCCCGATAGTGGCCATAATAGTCCGCTGTATCTCCGGAGTACCTCCGGCAAAGAGGCAGCCAAGATTATTTAAATAATTCCCGGCCATCTCCCCATTGAATGGTGCCTTACTCGATTTCCACGCCAACTGACCATAGAGGCCCATGATCTCAGTACCCACGCGAGCGATCTCGAAGTTCATTTCATCGCTGAATAGCTTGGACATCGAAGCCTGGTAGGTAGGTACAAATCCCTTTCCCTGCATCCATACCGTTCTGTAGGTAAGCAGACGCGCTACCTCGACGCCTATAGCAATTTCGGCCAGTTTTTGTCGTACGATGGGGTCCTTGGCTAGGGTCTGACCATTATAGCTCGCTTCGTTGGCAAAGATTACCAGGTCATCCAGTAGCCGCCGCATCGATCCGGCGAGGAATGCCAGTGTACCCCGCTCGAAGCTGAGAGTGGTCATCATTATCATCCACCCCTGGTTCTTTTCACCCAGCATGTTCTCTTTGGGAACACGAACATTGTCGAAGTATACCTCGCAGAAGCCGTTAGCTCCAACCATGTTTGTAATAGGACTAACGGTAATCCCAGGGGTCTTCATATCGACTAAAAAGTAACTGATCCCGCGGTGCTTGGGCGCCTCTGGATCAGTCCTCGTTGTCATATAGCAGAAGTCGCCATGGAGGCCAAAGCTTATCCAGGTCTTCTGCCCGTTGATGATGAAACAATCTCCATTTTCCACAGCAGTGGTCTTAATTCCGGCTGAGTCGGAACCAAAATCAGGCTCGGAGAAGCACTGTATCCACATCACCTCACCCCGTGCTATGGGGGGGAGAAAACGCTTCTTCTGCTCCTCAGTACCGTGGGAGAGAATAGTAGGCCCAACGATTCCCGTCCCCCCGCCATCCAGGCGTGGTGCCCTATGGTAAGCGGTCTCCTCATTAAAGATGAGATACTGCATATCCGAGCCTTCCAGGCCGCCATATTCCCGGGGCCACCAGATAGCTATCCAGCCCTTTTCACCCAATTTCCTGGAAAACCTTTTAGTGAACTCCCAATCCTCATCCGTCTCCCCGCCGTGGAGCACGGTCCGCTCCTGCGACTTAGGAAGCTCCTCTTTTAGAAAGTCCTGGACCTCTTTACGAAAGGCCTCTTCCTCAGCTGTGAATAGAAAATCCAATCTTATTACCTTTCAGGTACGTCTTGAGCTACCCTATTTTAACACATCCTTGTGAAAAAATGCACATGTTGTTATGAGCTATAGTTTAGAGAGGAATAGCTTGGAGACAGACTACGGCACAGGTGTTTCTGTAGATTGTAAAACCGCGCTCTATATGATAACATTTTATAATTGAATCAGGATAAAATGAAATACTTTATTGGCATAGACATAGGTTCAGTTAACGTAAAACTGGCTCTCATTGATGATAATTGCGACGTAGTCGCGCTTGATATCGAGAAGGTAACCGCCAGTCCGCAGGCTGCATTGGCTTCGCTGATTAGGCGCCTATCTAAGAACTATAATCTCGAAGAGATTGTGGCGGCTGGTGTATCCGGCTCAGGCAGGTCGATAATTCCGAAAGAGCTGGACTGGGCTGAATACAGTAGCTCGCTTTCCATCGCTTCGGGTCTTCTTCATTCTTGCCCAGATGCGAAAACCATCATTCAAATCGGCGGTCAGACCTCGCTTGTCATTGCTCTGGATGATGGATTGACAAAGCCGTGGAAAGTAGCATCAAACCCTCTTTGTGCTGCAGGTACCGGAAGGTTCCTCGATCAACAGGCATACAGGCTAGGCATCGGCATGGAGGAGTTCGCCCGCTTGGCACAGCGCTCTGATGAGAGCCCGCCACGGATCGCTGCCAGATGCAGTGTTTTTGCCAAGACCGACCTCATCCATCTTCAGCAGAAGGGAGTCCCACTCGGGACAATGCTCTGCGGCCTGTGTGACAGCATCGCACGGGGTGTCGCCTCTCTTACCAGAGGCGTTCTTGCCGAGCCGATCTATTTTGTCGGTGGTGTTGCTGCCAATAATGCCATGGTGGAAGCCCTTAATGAAGTGCTATCAGCTAGGAATGGGCATCGGGTAAATATAATCGTCCCGCAAAACTGCTTCTATATCGAGGCTTTCGGTGCGGCTCTACTCGCAAGGACATCAGGGAAAACTTCTAGAGTGATTGTGCTGCCTGAAGCAGACACGAAACAACGCTACTTTGAAACCCAGGGACTGGAGAAAGTCACCCAGCAGGATAGTTGGGTAGCTCCGCAAATAGATGAGCCCTTTACCGGCTACCTCGGAGTCGATGTTGGCTCCACCAGCACAAAGGCGATCATCCTTGACCAGTCGGGCACAAGGGTTATAGCGAAGAATTACCTTATGACCGCAGGAAGGCCAATCGACGCCATCACAGAGGTCTTTAGAAATCTGCACCGTGATGTAGGAGAGAAAGTGAGGATAGCCGGGGTAGGCGTTACCGGATCGGGGAGATATCTGGTCGGTAGCTTTATCGGCGCTGACCTAATAAAGAATGAGATCACGGCGCAAACAAGGGCCGCTGCAGATATAGACCCTGAAGCGGATATCATCGAGGTTGGAGGCCAGGACTCGAAACTGGTGATCAAGCGAAACGGTGTTGTCGTTGACTACCAGATGAACAAGGCATGTGCTGCAGGAACAGGAAGTTTTATCGATGAACTGGCAGAACAACTCGGTATTTCTGTAAAAAACGGTGACTTCGCCGCTCTGGCGTTCCAGGCGCCCCATACCATCGATCTGGGGTCAAGATGTGCCGCCTTCATGGGACAAGCCGTTTCTTCGGCTCAACAGGAAGGTGTACCCCACGAGATTATCACAGCCAGTCTTGCTAACTCGATTGCTGGCAATTACCTTTCTAAGGTCGTAGGCTCAAGAAAACTGGGTGACAAGGTAATATTAACTGGGGCAGTATTTTATAACGATGCCATTGTCTCCGCCTTCAAACAGGCGCTACAGGGAAAGACCATTATCGTGCCGGAACACAAGGAGGTCAGCGGCGCAATAGGGGCGGCACTGTTGGCAAAGGAGGAAATGGGCGATAATGTCTCGAAATTCAAGGGATTCCAGGAAGTCATTGAAAGTGATCATACACTTTCCACCTTTATCTGCAAGATCTGTGATAATAACTGCACCATAAGTCGCTTGGAAATACCAGGCGAGGCACCCACTTTCTATGGCAGCAGGTGTGATCTTTTCGACAGCACTGTTAAACAGGAAAAGGTAGAAACCCCCTTCGATGAACGAGAGAGGTTGTTATTTAAAGACTACCAAGAAGGTGTCGGTACAGGACCTTCGGTAGGAGTCCCCCGAGCGCTTATCGTTTATGAATATGCACCACTCATTATCGGCTTCCTCAATGCCCTTGATGCTAAGATTTTCTTCTCCAGCAAGACCAATAAGCAAATCACGGAGCAGTCCTGTGAACTGGGTTATACTGATAGTTGTTTCCCGATTAAATTGCTCCACGGTCATGCGGCAAGTCTGCGCGATAAGGACTATATTCTCTATCCCTGCGCTATCCGGATGGGAACCAAAGACGGGGATGAGAACCAGAAATACTCCTGCCCACTCGTGCAGGCATCCCCATTCATCATTAGCCAGGTTCTGGGACTGGGAAAACAGATGCTTATACCAATAATTGACTTCAGCATGGGCGATGCTGATGTTATAAGCAACTTTTCCGCAGTCGCTGTAAAGATGGGATTCACTAAAGAACAGGGTAGAAAGGCAGCCATTGCCGGGATTGCGGCGCAGCGGGAATTAGAAACAGCACAGGTAAAAATGGGGAAAAGGATAATAGATCAAATCCACGAGAACAACCAGCTGGGTGTCGTAATTTTCGCCAGATCGTATATGTCTCAGGATTCGGGGGCAAACTTGGGGATCGCAGAAAAGCTTGCCCAACTCGGCGTTGTGCCCATACCGCTTGACTTTCTGCCGCTCGCCTCAGTAAATATAAAGAAATACTCGGACCGCCCCTACTGGTACTATGAAGGAAAGCACATTGCTGGCGCCGAGATTACTGCCTTGGAGCCTTCGCTCTACGGGCTATTACTGACAAACTTCGGTTGCGGCCCGAACTCCTTTATTATCAAGACTGTTGAGGATATTATGGGTGGCAAGCCCCTGGGTCAGTTGGAGATCGACGAGCATGCCGCAGAGGCAGGCATAGTTACCCGCCTCGAAGCTTTCGTCGATACTATTAGCGGATTCGCACGAAGCGGCAAAGAAATTCCCGGATGGGATGAGAAAGCCTACAGGTCAGCACCTACCACAGTCAATTCAGGAAAGACCCTTCTTATCCCCTATATGACGCCACACGCTGAGGTATTAGCGGCTGCTATGCAGGCCTTCGGGGTTAAGGCCACTTTGCTTCCTGAGTCAACAGAAGAATCCCTTCTCTACAGTACTAAGGTAACCCTGGGTACAGAATGCCTGCCCTACCGCGCAACCCTGGGCGACTTCATGAAGTTTCTGCATGAGAACGGTCATGGTGATATTGACCTGAATGCCATTGAGGGGTTCATGGCGGGCGCCTTCGGGCCCTGCCGCTTCGGGAAATACGCTGTAGAGCAGGTGAGGATACTGAGGGAATTGGGTTTCGATTTTACACTGCGAACCACCGTATCAAACAACGCCTACCGTGACCTGGGCCTGGGCACCGCTTTCGAGCGTCTGGCCTGGAAAGGTATTGTGGCCATGGATTATCTGCAGAGGCTCCTGTGGCACACCCGGCCCTATGAAAAGTCAGCGGGGGCTGCTGAGGAACTCTTCAGCGAATATACCTCCAGGATTGCTCACCGCGTTCGTCACAGGCAAGATTTCGGTGATGTCTTACGGGATGCCACCGCTGACTATCGCTCTCTGGTCGATCCGGACAAGCCCCAAAGACCGCTCGTGGGAATCAACGGCGAAATATACTTACGATCCAATAGATTCAGTAATTGCGATCTGGTAAAAGAATGTGAGAAGGCAGGGCTTGAAGTCGTCGTTTCGCCGGTCGGGGAATGGCTCAAGTACATGACGCACCGAAATATTGAGGATGGTATCAGAGAGAGAAAATTTAAGAAGGTGGCTACCGGTTACATTAAGAAAGTGCTACAAGACCACGATGAGCACTCAGTAGCCATTAATTTCAATGGCCTTCTTGATTCACGTGAGCTTTCACCCAAGGAGCTACTGTCGTTTTCTTGCGAATACCTCTCACCAAAGTGTGGCGGCGAGGCGGTGCTTAGTATAGGCAGCGGAATTGACTGGATGGAGAACCCCAAGTTTGCCGGAGTTATCTCGGTCATGCCTCATGGTTGTATGCCTGGAGGAGCTGTAGCGGCCATGTCAGAGAGGTTCAGTGAAATGTACGAGAAGCCCTGGATTAACCTCACTTATGATGGCACCCTGGAGACCAATAACCTGGAACGGATTAATAATTTCGCCGAAATTCTTAAGTTCTGCAGTGCTCTCGTACCCTAGAAAGAGAGGCTGCTGAAATAGTTTCAATCAACCCTCTAATCCCCCAATCTTGGGGGACTTTTAAAGCTGGAGGACACTCTCAGACCCCCGACAGGAAGTACCCTGCACCTCTTTTTCAGCAATCTCCTTATATTGATTTTTCAACATCCCGATAGTCGGAGCTGTGATTGTGATAGCTACCCGAGCCTTTCAATTGCATCGACCACTTCATCTATAAGCCAATCTGGACTTGAAGTACCAGAGGTTACACCCACCGTTTTAGCGAGCTTGAGTTCTGGCCAATCGCTATCGATCATATGAGCGGACGAAATCAACCGTGCATGACCAAACTGGTTACAGCTCTCCACAAGGCGATTGCTGTTTGAGCTTTGGGGATCACCAACCACTACCACGAGGTCAGTGCTCGAAGCCAGCAAAACCGCCTCACGTGCCCTTTTCGCTACGTGCGGGCAAAGGGTTACCGTAATCTTGATGTCCTGGACTTCCTCTAGATGCGTTAAAATCTCGCCTACGAAGGCTTGAACCTCATGCGGTAATCTTGTTGTCTGAGAGAGGATAGCCAGGCGTTTTGGTAACCTTCGCCCAAAGATAGTGGAGACAGAAAAACCAGCCTTGGAATTCGCCCCTGCATGATCAAGTAGCCCTTTCACCTCGGTATGATCGGGATCACCGTATACGACAACAAAGTAGCCTTCACTTGCAAGCTGTGATGCCCTCTGTTGGGCTTTCCTTACAGTTGAACAGGTAGTATCGATATACTTCAACCCCTTATGCCGAAGCTCATCGTAGACTTGGGAAGGGGCACCGTGCGCGCTAATGGCAACCAGACCCCTGACATCATCAAGGCTGTATATCACCTCAATACCCAAAGACTCGAGCTCCTTGACCACGACATCGTTGTGAACAAGCCTTCCCAGAGTAAAAACAGGGGTTTTTCGAGCCTCCTTCATAGTGGTCTCAATTGCCTTTTTAACGCCGGGGCAGAAACCCAGCTCCCTAGCTTTTTTAACGGATTTTACCATTCTTTCCTCTACGCACCTTTTGGATAAAATCAATGCCCTGACAAAGTCACTGGTTGTTAGGGCATCACCGTTTTAACTTTTAACTGATACCGTTTCTTTTCTTCTGGATGAGAGGCTAGAAATCAAGAATCACGCTCCACAACAAAACGAGCCATTCCATGAAGCTGACGCCTGGGCAAGGGCCGGAGTGATAAACCCCTTAGTTGTTTTAGGGCTGCATCGAGATATTCATTGGCAAGTGCTTGGGCATGAGCCCTGGCGGCAACAGCCTCCAGAATTTCCATCACAGCGCGTGTGCCCTCATCATCGATCACTTCAGCTTGATAGATATCCAATAGATCTTGTCTCATTTGGCCCTTTGATTTCTCCAATGCATATGCAATAGGGAGGGATTTTTTCTTGTGTCGAATATCGCTGCCCCAGGGCTTTCCCGTTTTCTTCTCATCACCCCATATGCCGAGGATATCATCCCTTATCTGGAATGCCATTCCCATACTTTTACCATAGCGGGAGAGGCCTCGTATTTGGGCTTCATCATCGCTGCCCAGTATTGCCCCCAACTCTAGGGCGCGGGAAATGAGGGTCGCTGTCTTCCTCTCAATCATGTCCAGATAGTCGCTCACTGAAATATCAAAGCGGTTCTCATAGTGAATGTCAAGAAACTGTCCCTCAATTGTGGTGAGGCAAGCTTCATACAGTAGCTTATGGGTGACCAATTGCTTTCCGGATGAGATGCCGCGCTGGGCAAGACCTACCAATGCGAGGCCTGCTATAGTAGCTAGCGCATCGCCAGCGTTTATTGCTTGAGGCTTTCCCCAAATGCTCCACACCGTGGGGCGGTGGCGTCTTTCTTTGTCGTCGTCCTGAATATCGTCGTGGACCAGGGAGAAATTGTGCATTAGTTCCATGCCTGCCGCTGCCGGCAGCGCTTTGTGCCAGTTTCCACCGACCGCCTCGCAGGCAAGCAGGCACAGGGTTGGACGAAAAGCTTTACCCGGAGGAGCTTGAGTTGGATTTCCGTGTTCATCTACCCAACCCAGGTGGTATCTCATCATTTCATACAGAGGCGAGTCACGCCCGTCCAGCACCGATCTCAGCTCGGCATCGATTGCATCGCGATACCTCTTGAAGGCTAACGGCTCCAATACCTTTTTATTACCTTTCACTGCCTGCATCTTCTTTCGGGACAAGCTACAAGACGGAGCTTTACATAACTCTTCAACTGCAAATCGAAGCCACCTTTATTGGAACATTTTCCTATGTCGAAAGTATATCACAGGAACAAGTGCAGTGCCAAAGACGGTGAGAGGTGCGCGACAAAATGCTCTCAACCCATTTGAGGTGAAACATCTCCCAATGGGATGTCGGGTCCTGCTTGATAACTAGGTGAGGTTTTACAAATGACTTGTAGATGGATTATTTGGAATAGGGGAATAATACATTTGCACAGTCGCCAGCTCTATAGTTGCTATGAATGTGACAAGCGGAGTCATGGTGTGTGGACGCCAAAGACAGAAGCGAGGACAAGCACTCTTATTCACAATCCTGAAATATTAACAACACTAGAAGCGTTCCCCCGACCAATGAGATAGTGGGAAGAAGTCGGCAAGTCCAGGGGCAGCGAATTGCTGGATTGCTGGGATAAGGCAGCGGAGTAGCCTAGTTATTTCCTTTATATACCAATTTGCTTGAGTGCGACATTTATCACAAGG
>JAVLBD010000042.1:0-10698 GCA_031581405.1 Dehalococcoidia bacterium | reverse complement strand
GTATGGAGGACAGGAAAAAATTAGCCGCTCCGTGTGGCCTATACTGTGGGGTTTGTGGCGTTCTTATGGCTCACAGGGATAACAACATCAAGTTTAAAGAGAGATTATCAGGTGTTTATGGTGTAACTGCAGATGAGATTAAGTGCCAAGGGTGTCTCTCTGACGAACTCTTCATATTCTGTCGGGCCTGTCCTATCAGGTCCTGTACAACTGATAAAGGCATCGAAGGGTGTCATCAGTGCGGTGATTTCCCCTGCCATTTTATTGAGGATTTTCCTCTTCCCGTCGGTAAGAAGGTGATGTTACGTGCTATACCGGTCTGGCGGGAGCTTGGAACTGAGAGATGGATGAAAGAGGAGGAAGAACGTTATCACTGTCCTCACTGTAGCTATGCGGTATTCCGGGGAGTAAAAAAGTGCCGCAATTGCCACAATCCGCTTGATTTGGACTGATTAATTTATGAGAGACTGCTGGGAAAGAGGTGCAGGATACTTCCTGCCGTGGGTCTGGGGGTGTCCCCCAGCTTTAAAACTCTCCCAAGATTGGGGGATATAGGGGGTTCATGAAGACTATTTCAGCATTCTCTATGAATTTAAGCTAATGGATGAGACTTTATCTCGCTCGTGGAAACAGGTTGAACAGATGATCGCTACTGCCCTGTCTGAGGACTTCGCTCACTGCGATGTCACCACCGAGGCAGTCATCCCGCCTGATCTTGAAGGGAGAGCGTCTATTCTGGTCAAAGCGGGCGGCATCCTGGCGGGTATAGAAGTAGCTCGAGCAGTCTTTCAGCATATTGACTCTGAGTTGTGGGTGGGGGTACTCATTCAGGATGGCGCCGGGGTTCGGAGCGGGGATAGAGCAGCCACTGTTACAGGTAAGGTAGCGAGCATTCTACGGGCAGAACGCACCGCGCTTAACTTCCTCTGCCACTTGAGCGGTATTGCCACCGAGACGGCGCAATATGTCCAGGCGGTAAGTGGTTTGAGGGCTAAGATTACCGATACCCGGAAGACTACACCGGGGATGAGGATGCTGGAAAAATATGCAGTGCGCATGGGTGGTGGTAGTAGCCACCGGTTGCATCTGGGCGATTGGGTGCTTATCAAGGACAATCACTGGGTGGCGCTTCGTTCTCTCGGTACAGGTGTTAAAGAAGCGATCGAGCTGGTACGTCAGAGTTCATCACTTAAGGTAGAGATCGAGGTGGGTAACATTGGTGAGGCCGTGGAGGCACTGGACACCGGCGCCGATATTATTATGCTCGATAATATGGCGGTTGGGGAGATGAAGAAGGTGGTTGAGCTTGCCCGGGGGCGCTCTTTGATAGAGGCATCCGGCGGAATCACCCTGGATAATGTGCGTCAGGTTGCCGAGACCGGTGTGGACCTTATCTCCATAGGCGCTATTACCCATTCTGCAAAAGCCCTGGACCTGAGCCTGGAGCTGGAAACCGGGCACTAAGTCGATATGGCATACGATACCATAATTTCCGATTGGAACGGGACGATAACGAAGGATAATGACGAGAAAGCCATTCTCGAGACTATAGCAAAAGACCTCTTTAAAGCTTCTATACCCCTTCATTTAGGCAGGGCAGCTCGCCTCCTCAACGTTAGGGCGGAATTGGAAACCGTATACTGGCAAGGAGGTCAGGACACCGAGTTTGATTTCGCCACAGAGATGTTCAAGATTTACAATCCACATGTAATATACGGGCTTCCAATATCCTTCATTCACCGTTCCGTAAGTAGATATGCCACGAGGAGGGAAACCCAGTGTAAACTTGACCGCAGGATTCTGAGGCCGATCCACTCTTTTCATCAAGCGGGAAAAGCCACGGGTATCCTTTCATCCGGCTATGGATACGGAATCGATCGGATTCTCTCTGTTGCCGGATTTAGGCGCTGCTTTGATTTCCGCATAGCAAATTCGTTTAAACAGGAAGGTGGTAGGGCAATAGAATTTCTATTGAAGATCTATAAGAATAAACATCAATTTCTTCTAGAAGCCCTCAGTCATAGAAATCTTGATGGGGACAGGACAGTTTATATAGGTAACAGCGAAGATGATGAGGGTTGTTTTGCTATTGTCAGGTATCCCATTGTGGCATTCTTAGCTTCGGACGAGTTCAAGGAGAGGTGTGCGTCGCGGTACAAAGCTTTTGTGCCGGAAGATGAGAGGGACCTGGTAAATTACTTGAGTAGTATATAGAGACCGCTGAAAAAGAGGTGCAGGATACTTCCTGCCGGGGGTCTGGGGGTGCCCCCCAGCTTTAATAAATCCCCCAAGATTGGGGGATTAGGGGGTTGATTGAGACTATTTCAGCAGTCTCTATAAATTGCAGTGTTCAATTATCCTATATTCCGCGAAGGCTACGGAGGCTAAAGCCTGGTAGCCTGAGAGACAGGTGCTAGGCCATGTCTCTCCAGCAGGGCAGTATTCGACATAATACTACGTGTGGCATCATCGGCAACTATTTTGCCTTCGTCGAGGATGATGGTACGCTCGCAGAGCACGGCGACCATCTCGAGGTCGTGTGATGCCACGATCTTGGTCATAGGAAGCCCCTTAACAAGCTTGGTGAAATCCCATTTAGCCCGCGGGTCGAGGTTGGCGGTGGGCTCGTCGATAACCAGGATCTCCGGGCTCATGGAGAGAATAGTAGCGATAGAAACAAGCTTCTTCTCGCCAACGCTGAGGTGGTGGGGGGATCGTTCCTCATAGCCCCTCATTCCCACTAACTCAAGGGACTTGCTTACGCGTCCTCTAACCTCCTCCAGAGTATAGTCCATGTTCAGCGGGCCGAAGGCCACATCATCGAAAACGGTAGGCGAAAAAAGCTGATCGTCGGGGTTCTGGAACACCATTCCCACCTTACTGCGCACCCACTTCAGGTTTTTATCGTCCATGGACACACCGAGAATCCCTACTCTGCCATCGGTTCTTATAATACCGTTCAGGTGCAGCAGAAGGGTTGATTTTCCTGCTCCGTTGGGCCCGATAATGGCTACAGTCTCGCCAGTACCAACGACGAGGTTAATATCGCATAATGCTTGATGCCCGTCGGGATACTTATAGGACAGGCTTTCGATCTCTATTGCTTTATCCAAAAGAATGCTCCTCAGATAAAAAGGTATACGATGATCAGGGCGATACAGATGACGTAAACAGCCGCGAAATACAGGTCTGCTATCCGAAAATGTGGTCTGGAGAGCGTTCGCGTCTGCCCGTCGAAACCGCGGGCGACCATTGCCCCGTAGACCCGTTCCCCTCGCTCGTAGCTGCGGATGAAGAGGGTCCCCACCATATTGCCAATGGTCTTGAGCTGCCAACTCCGCTTACCGCCGAAGTTACGGCTGTCTCTTGCCTGCTTCATCCGGATTACCTCGTCAACGAGGACGAAGATATAGCGATACATAAAGGAGAGGATCATCACCAATACCTGTGGCATACGCAGCTGCTCCAGCCCTTTAAGTAGCTCAGAAAATTTCGTTGTGGATGAGAGCAAGATCAGGCTCAGTATGGAGAGCCAGGCCTTGATAACGACATTCCACACGATGATCAGGCCGCTATATGATAACTGCCAAATCCAGATATTGTAGCTGCCTGACGGTTCACTGGTCTTAAGAAAGGGAATGAAGATGGCGATGAAGAGGACGAAGGGTACGATTACCAGCGACCGCTTTAAAACGTAGAGCGGTGGTACCTTGGAGAGGAGGATAAGGCTGGCAATAAGGGCGAAATAGATAATAAAAATCTCCCACCTTTGTGGTGGTGTGAGAACTACCATCAGCACCAAAGCAAAGGTAGTGATAATTTTGGTTCGCGGGTCCAGCTTGTGGATAAAGCTACCAAGGTCGCTGTATTGGTCAAGAAAGCTATGTTTCATCTCAGTCCTCGTTTACTACTCTATTGATGGATGTTCCTCTTGTCGTTTCCTCAATCTCAGTAGGCGAGCCAGGCCGTAGACAGTGCCGAAGATAACAAGTGTGCCGATAATCCCTGCCAGTACAGTAGCCAACGCTTCATTCTCTATGCCAGGGAAAAGGTAATCAGCGATAATCTGGAATGGTGCTTCATGTGCCTGCTCGATGAATCCATGATCCTCGGCAACCTTCTCCAGGCCATCTGGAGAGGAGGAGGCAAGTGGCGAGAGGAAAGCAACTGCTAAACAAATAACCAGAGCGATATGCCACCATTTGATCCGCATGTTTATTCCTATATCCTCTTCAGTGCCAGCAGGTCTGCTCTGGTTGCCATCACTAGGCTCATGACTGCCACTGTAATCAATCCCTCGCCTATACCGATAATGGCATGCCAGCCGGCCATTGCTGGTAAAACTACATGAATAGGCACAATATCTGATACCCAAAGCTCTATAGCACAGGCAATAGATGCGAAAACCACCGATCCCCAGGCGGCGATGAAGCTACCGAAGAGTATGCCCTGCCTGGTTGTTCCCATAATCCCAGTGATTAGACGGTAGAGGTAGTATCCGGAGATACTGGCGATAATGCCCATGTTAAGGATATTGGCTCCCAGGGCGAGGAGACCTCCATCTTGAAATATGAGGCTTTGGGCAATTAGTACGCAGGTCATGATTAGTACTGCAGCCCAGGGTCCTAGGAGAATGGCCGCCAGGGCAGCGCCAATGAGATGCCCCGAGGTTCCTCCTATAATGGGGAAGTTGAGCATCTGGGCGGCAAAGATAAAGGCGGCCATTATGCCCATCAGAGGCACATGCTTATCCGCAAGTTTTTTTCGTGCCTGCCTGAGTGCATAGCCGATGCCACCTGTCGATACGGCATAGGTTGTGGCCACCGTCGCTATGTTCAGAAAACCGTCCGGGATGTGCATTTTAGACCTATGTATTAGTGCACCTGGATGTAACTGCAACTAAGTGCAATACAATTTAGAAATATAAATCATCTCTGGCATTTAGCGCATAGACCGAATAGAGCGAGATGGTTTATGTTGGCTTTGAACCCGTACTCCCTAAGCAATGTACGCTTCAAAGGTAGAAATGGAGATTCTGCAGTCTCTACTGTTGTGCCACACCGCTCACAGATCAGATGGTGGTGGTGACCTTTTTCGGCCGGGTGATAGCGAAATCGCCCGCTTCCGAGGTCAGTCTCGGTTACCAGGCCCAGATTCTTCAGGAGCTCTAGGGTGCGATAGACCGTGGATATATTTACGTGGGGATATTTAGCGCAAACCCGGGCATGGATATCCTCGGCGCTTATGTGGTCATCGCCCTCCTGAATGGCGGTGAGGATAAGCTGGCGTTGAGGGGTAAGCCGGTAACCCAGATCCCTTAGAGCTTCGCCGGCCTCTATAGTACGATTAATGCCCTTCATCGCTTATTTAGCGTAGCACAAGTCGGAAATAATTGCAACAAGTTGCAGGTGCGATTAGATGCGGGAGTTTATCTATCTTATATCGGTTTGGGAAGAATGTGTGTGTGGGGGGTGCGGATGATCACCGCTCGGGGTATTTATCTCTGCTATCCAGGAGGATGGTGACCGGTCCGTCGTTATGGATCTCCACCAGCATGTGCTGCTGAAATAGGCCGCTTTCTACCCTGAGCTTGTTGGAGCTAAGATAAGAGAGGAATCGCTCGAAAAGTGCCTCAGCCTCCTCAGGTTTTGCTGCCTCGGTGAAGCTGGGGCGCTTTCCCTTTCTGGTATCAGCGAGCAGGGTGAACTGGCTTACAACTAGAAGCTCGGCACTGGTGTCCAGGGCGGAGAGGTTGAACCTGCCTTCGCTATCGGGGAAAATGCGGAGACCAACTGTTTTTTCCGCTAGATACCGGGCATCCTGCTCTGTGTCCCCTCTGGAAATGCCTAGGAATACGACCAGTCCCTGACCGATCTGCCCTACCATTTCGTCGGCGACGCTAACCGAGGCTTTACTTACTCTTTGTAGTAACGCTTTCACCTTGCTGTGTCGCTATTTTTTTATCCTCGGTCTTGCTCTCCGTCGACGCCTTCGACGTAGTGCCCACTCCTTCCTTCTCAGCTGATTCCTTCGCGACGGACTCTCCTTTTTCCTTGCTGGCGGAGCCTGACCGCCCCCGGCCGTGATCTGTGCAATAAAAGCCGCTACCTTTGAAAAGGATGGGTACGGCATGGAAGACACGGTGTGCCCTGCCCTGGCATTGTGGGCATATACTTACTGGTTCATCGTCAAACCGCTGTCTTCGATCAAAACGGTTACGGCAGAGGTCACATTCGTATTCGTAGGTAGGCATGTGGTACTTGTCACTATAGATTTTAGCATTTCTAGCATGCTAAAGCAATTTTTGTATCTGGTAACCTTGCAATTCGTAGTACATATTTATATAATGTGGTATCTGGGGAAATCGGGGTGTGGCGCAGTCCGGTTTAGCGCGCTTGCATGGGGTGCAAGAGGTCAGAGGTTCGAATCCTCTCACCCCGACCAGTAATCGTGAATATATGGAGACCATTTGCACCAGGCGGGCTTCCCAGAATGGCAGGTGCAGATAGGTTTTAAACACAAAGCAGCTACTGGAAGGGTTCAGAAACGAGTTACAGGTCACCACCAGAACAGTCGAGTACTACTGCGCATAGCGCAGGCATCCCCTAAGATATCAATCTCATAGCCAGGCACCACATCCAGGTGTTCTTCCACGTCCTCGCTGTCACCCACGATGGCAAGAGCTTATTCGAACCGCAGAGCCTCTGCAGGGTAAATTCTGGATGCCTGCCTCGCCGGCAGGTAGGTGGTGAGCAGCGAAGCGCCGTAGGCGATTATAACCACCACCACTATATTGACCCACGGGACCTGATACGTAATGGCAGGGAAGTAATCGCGCATGGAGTCGATGATCTGGATGGAGAGAACGGCACCGAGAGCGACGCCGAGTACAATGCCGAGCAGGGCAATAAAGGAGGACTCCAGCAGGAAGGAGAGCTGCACCATGCTCTTCTGGAAACCCAGGGCACGTAGCACGCCGATTTGCCTTCGCCGTTCCACTACGGAGCGGGCAGCGATGACCCCCAGGGCAGCTATACCCACGACCAAGCCCAGACCCATAAAGCCCTGCAGCAAGTTGTTTATCATCACGTTAATGCTTGTTATATCACCAATCTCTTCTTCCAATGCCACTGCCTGCATACCGTTCTCCAGAAACTGTTTCTCCAAGGCCTTAGCGGTGGTTTCGGCATCCACACCTTCCTTGAGCTGGAACATGTAGGATTGAGACGGCACTGGCAGTGAAAGCAGGGAGTTCACCATCTCCTGGGAGGTAAGTACCCCGCTGCCAGCGTAGAAGGCTTGCTGCTCAAGTACCCCGATGACCCTGAGCCTTTGCTCCTTCCCGGTACGGGGATCCTGCGCCAGGATAAATACCTCGGGCAGGACATCGTCCTCTATAAAGAACCCCTCAAGTTTAAAGTCCAGGGAAGGACCGCCAAAGCTGTAGTTAGACTTGGTGGGCACCAGCATGGCAGCAACCACTGTCGTTCCAGGTTCTTCCTGAAGGGCCTGCCATATCTCCCGTGGTGAATCGTAACCCTCGGCCATCGTGGCGAACTCATATTGCACGCTGTCGGTGTAGCCTGCATCCACCCCCTGGAGGTAATAGTCGGTGAACTCCTGTTCAGTCTCCTCCTGTTTCACCTTCACCGGCGCTCCGTTAAAGCTGCCGATAGACTGGATACTATTGGGGTTCACCCCATCCCCCTCTTCCAGCGCTTTCCAGATATCAGGGATCGGATTCGTGTAGCTTGTGTCGGCTCGGATTTGATAACCGCCCGATACACTTTCTACGTCGGAAAAAACGTTGCTAATATTGCTCGTAATGAATGCCATCACGATAAGGGTGAACACGACGAGCGAGAACATAGCCAGAATGTTGCCTGTGCGGAATCGGTTATGCAGGGGGTAGGATACAGCGGTCTTAAGCACCGGCGGCATGCCTCGAATGCGTCCAAAGAGGCGTACCATAGCCGCTATCAGCAAATCCGAGTTATAAATGATAGTCCACACTGCTCCTAAAACCAGCATGATACCGGAGAGGAAAAACATCTCCATGCCCTGCTGCATCTCCGGAAGAATGGATTTCATGACACCAGGGGGAAGAAGCCACCATACCACCAGGCCAAGTCCGGCGATAGTGTAAGCGGCCCGGTCCGGCAGACCGAAGCGCCGGGCCAGGAGAGGTAGGCCGATAATTATCAGTGAGGTCCCCAGCATCCACGCAGCTAATTGTTCATTCTGAAAGCCATAAATGGCCATAAAGAGACCAATAATAGGGAGCAAGATTGCCAGAATCAATCCCCTGATTGATTTGCGAATAATGCGGGGCTCGGGGATATCCCGGATTGCCCGCACGATATTCAGCCGGCTCGCCCTCCATGAGGAGATTATTACCACGATGAAGGTGAAAACCGTGCCTAGGGTGTATGCCATAATCACGCTTCGCCATTGAAAGGAGAAAGCCAGGTCAAGGTCTACCTGGCCAAAGGCAATAGCGATGATACGGACCATTCCCCATCCTACCAACACTCCCAGCACGCTACCGACGGCAGCAGCGACGAGGGCATAGACAGCCCCTTCGAAGGCGAACATACGGATGACATGACCCTGCTGCGCTCCCACTGCGCGGGCCATGCCCAGCTCCTGTTTGCGCTCAGCGGCCAGCATGACAAAGATGAGGAAGATGAGCAGGATGCCTGCCGAAATGGAGAACTGCCCGAATAGGAGGAATATGGTGGAGAACGTACTCCCGGCTTCATTGGCATCATCCAGTGCATCCTGTTTCACCGGTTCCGCTTCTAATCCTGTCCCGTCCAGTACAGGTTCCAGGCTGGATATGACGACATCGGTGTACTCAGCACCCTGCAGAGCATCTCCCTTATTGGTGATAATAATGGAGTTTATCCTGCCCTCATTGCCCGTCAGTGCCTGTAGCTGGGTCAGGGGCATGACAAGTGAAAGTTTGTCGGCAGGATTTGCCCCTTTCGTGTACACCCCAGCCACTTCCAGGCCGGCAGGTTCAGACACCAAATAAATATTAACTGTGTCACCCGCACCCACATCCAGCTCATAGGCAAGGTCGCTGCTTACATACGCCTGACCCTGGGTTAGGTCTGACACGGAAAAAATAGTCCCCTGTTCACTCTCAAGCTGGTCAAAGCCGTTCATCCACTCTTCGGCATAGCCGAGTATGTCTACCCGGGGCTCGTTTAACCCCGTCTCCAACGCGACGACCGGTGCAGTTTCGCTGGCCAGGGGAGCCACACCATCCACTTCTTTAACGTCCGAGAGAGACTCGCGCACTGTATCGAAATAAGCCTCGTCGAAGTAGGCAGGCTGCCCGGACGGGTCCGGTGTCTCTGCCTGCACCATGATGTCCACCACCCCGATCTGCTTCAGTGCCTCGGATCGAATAGAGTTGTTCAGCGTATCACCGATAGTGAAAGAAGCAGAGAAGAGGAGGGTTGCCAGCATAAGGCCCAATACAATAAGCGCTGTTTGTGCACGGCGCCGGGGAGCATTGCGCACTCCCAGCTTGAAAATCACCGGGTTTCGGATGGCAACCACGGCCATGACGGAGACCCCTATAATGAATATAACCAGTAAGGCCACCATGAGTTGATTGGTAGGTATGCCAAATAGCTTTTCCATTATCCTCTCTTATTGCTCTCAGTCAATCCGGATACTCTCCGCAGGCCGATTTGCTACGTTAGTGATGGGAGCCTATGAGCGCGTTATACCGGGGGCCTCAGTAAAGACCACCTCGTAGTGCTCGCGCCCGGGTGGTGCATGATAGAGGGTTAAGAACTTCGCCACCTGCTCCTCGTAGTATCCGCTCGTTATACCGGCCGAGGCTGCTTCCTCGCTTGCCCACAGGCTAACGATGAGGCCTTTGCCCTCCGGCGTGCGCATGACATACATACCCTCGTATCCTTCCCGCTTTCGCGCCTCGGGCACGACCAACTCCTTAAAACGTTCAAGTGCGTCGTCCAGGCTGATTCTGAGCGTATCGATCTCAAACAGTGTTATCCTTGCAAACATTTTATGTCTCCTCTTCTTGCGTCGTTCTATACGCTACCGGCTAAATCAGCGTTTAACAACCACCCATACGGAGCTCCTCCACGATCGTACCATCCGCCATCCTCAGGATTCGATGTGTCCTGCGGCCGACAGCGAGGTCATGTGTGACGATGACGAATGTCTGAGTCTTTGCCTTGTTCAGCCTGCACAGCAGGTCCATGACCTCGGTGGCGTTCTCGCTGTCCAGGTTCCCTGTGGGCTCGTCAGCCCACACGATGGCGGGTTCGTTCACCAGTGCCCGGGCGACGGTCGTCCGCTGCTGTTGGCCACCGGACATTTCTGCGGGGAGCTTGGGGGCCTCCTCTGCGAGACCTACAAGTGCCAGTGCCTCCTGCGCTCGTTTTCGCGCAATCCTTGGTTTCACTCCGGCCATCAGGAGGGGCAGTTCCACATTCTCCACTGCACTGAGAACCGGCAGAAGATTGAAGGACTGAAAGACAAATCCCATCCTATTGGCCCTGTAGCTCGTACGCCGCTTGTCTGACATATCGTGAATTGAGGCACCCTCAATGATCACCTGGCCCTCAGTAACATCATCCAGTCCCGAAAGCACGTTAAGGAGGGTTGTTTTGCCGCAGCCGGATGGCCCCATAACAGCCACCATCTCCCCTTTAG
>JAVLBD010000041.1:0-10741 GCA_031581405.1 Dehalococcoidia bacterium | reverse complement strand
ATCGCCGGTGCCATTGCCGTTTTTATATCCCAGGGTGCTATCCTCAAATATTTTGGGCCACAGGCAAAGAAGTGGCTTTCCTATAGCGTAGCCTCAATATCAGGCACAATACTGGCGGTTTGCTCCTGCACGGTACTTCCCCTTTTTGGCAGCATATATAAGAGGGGCGCTGGCATAGGTCCCGCAATCGCTTTTCTATATTCTGCGCCGGCAATCAACGTGCTCGCCATCGTCTATACAGCGCGTCTTCTGGGCTACGACTTAGGCATCGCGCGTGCAATTGGTGCCATAATTTTCGCCGTAGTTATAGGGCTGATTATGGCCCTTATCTACCGGAAAGAGGAAACCGCCAAGGATGCACAGGCCTTTGAGATGCTGGCCTCCGATCCCGAGGAAAAGAGTCTGTGGCAGCAAGCCATCTTTTTCAGCACTATGGTTGGCATACTCGTATTTGCAGCTTCTCAGAACTGGATTGCGACCGGCATCCTTATGTTCATTCTGGCCATCATCCTGTGGCGCTGGTTTACGCGGGGTGAGCTTAAGCTGTGGATGAAGGAGACATTTCGTTTCGTCAAGTTGATAGTCCCCTGGCTATTGGTAGGTGTGTTCGTTGCAGGGATGATTGTCGTTGCTGTTCCCGAAGATGTTGTATCGAGCGTGGTGGGTGGCAACAGCCTTCTGTCCTGCTTCATTGCTTCTTTTCTGGGCGCGTTAATGTACTTCGCCACCCTTACCGAAGTTCCTATCGTCAGAGCCTTCACGGATCTGGGTATGGGAAAGGGGCCGACGCTTGCGCTTCTCCTCGCGGGGCCTGCTCTCTCACTTCCCAACATGCTGGTCATCCGCAAAATCATGGGAACCCAAAAAACGCTGGTGTATGTAACATTAGTAGTAATAATGGCCACCTTAGCAGGATATATATTCGGGCTGGTAGTCCAATAAATAGAATAGGAGGTTAGCAATGCAAATAAAGATTCTCGGGCCGGGATGTGCCAAGTGCAGTCAACTGGAGAAGACAACGAAGGAGGCAGTGAAGGAACTGGGGATAGATGCCAGTGTCCAGGAGGTTAAAGACATCACTAAGATACTAGACTACCCCATTTTAACTACTCCTGGATTAGTGATTAACGAGGAGGTAGTTTGCTCCGGGCGGTTGCCAGACAAGGCTGAAGTGACCCAGTTCATAATCAATGCCATGGATAAAGAACAAAAAGCAGAGAAGTAGAGGAATAGACGCCTCACTACTAAATGAGGGCGCTGATGAAAATCATAAGGATTGCTGTAATAGTATTCATAGGTACTTTGCTGATGGTAGGGGCCGCTTGCGGGGAAGGCGGAAACTCAGAACCGACACCCACGCCTACAACCACAGCAACGCCAACACCGCTACCAACAGGTGTAATGTCGTGTGATCAAGCCAGGGATGCAATTCAGGAAGCCCTGATTGATTACCACAATGAGCGTGGAGAGTGGCCCACCGCTAATGGTGAGCCTGGAGATATAGAGTGGATAAACCTCGTTCCTGACTTTATGACGGGGATACCGTCTAACGACAGTAAATGCGAATGGTGGGTTAATAGCGACCCAAAGGGGGATGTCTGTCTACAGAACATATGCTGAGGCTGCACGTGTGGCACGTTGTGCTCACAGTAGTAAGAACTTTAGGTAAAAAGGATTAATATTTTATCATGGAGGACGCTATGAATAATACGAGCGAAGCTAAAGGACCCAGAAGTGTTGGGATTACCTATTGTGTTGAGTGAGGATACTATGATTTGGCCTCCAGGATGGCGGCCGAAATCAGGAACAAGTTCGGCGTTACACCGAAACTGAAAGAGGGGCATGGCGGCATCTTCGAGGTGACCGTCGACGACCTGCTCATCTATACGAACGGAGGACAATGTGGCTGCCTCCCCGACAATGAGGAGGTTCTACAGAGGATTGGTCGGTACAAAGCGAGTAGGGTAATAGGGTATGAGGACTTGCCATCGAAAGGCGTTGGAACCTGACGTTGCTCTTCTTCTCGTGACAGTTGTTGCGAATAATAGCAGTTTTGGGAAATAGTTGTTGAAAACTTCAATCGGCAACCTAAGCTAGGAGATTGTATGAATAAAGTACTCTTCGTCTGCGTGCATAATTCGGGACGTAGCCAGATGGCTGAGGCCTTGTACAACAAGCTTGCTATGGGATATGGTAAAGCGATTTCCGCAGGTACCAATCCTGCCTCTTCTGTAGGCCCTACCGTTGTTAAGGTTATGAAAGAGGTAGACATCGATATCAGCGGTAATAAACCGAGGTTGTTGACACCTGATTTAATAAATCAGGTGAGCATGGTAGTAACCATGGGCTGCGGCGCGGAGGGGGTGTGTCCAGCAAACTGGATTGATACCCAGGACTGGCAGGTGGAGGATCCAAAGGATAAATCTATAGAAACGGTCAGAGAGATAAGGGACGAGATAAGGGCAAGAGTAATAGAACTGCTTAATCAGATTGGGAGCTAGGGAAAAGGAATATTCACCAGCTATCCATTCCTAAATAAAGATAGAGGAGGAAAGAATGAATCTATTTGCTAGAGCAAAATTATTGATCTTATTAATGACGCTTTTGATCGTGGCCGGATGCGTCTTTACTGCATGTAGTACATCTTCGCCAAACCCGGACTCTACACTAGAACCCAGCATGGATAATGGGTTAGAAGTAGTGTACTTCCACCGCACCAATCGCTGCTATAGCTGTACCTATGCTGAGGATAAAGTGAGATATACGCTAGATACCTTTCATTCAGATGAGCTGGCAGATGGTGAATTGGTATTTATGGCGGTCAATGTTCAGGACGATGCAAACTCGGCAATAATCGATAAATACGGGGCATATACGTCGTCTCTGTACATGAATAGGGTAATAAACGGCGTTGACGACATTGAGAATATAACCGGCATCTGGTTCCTGATAGGAAAGGACCAGGAGTTTATTGACTATGTAAACGAAGAGATTGAGGAACGTTTGCAGTAATAGCTAATGGATTTTAGTGAATTAGCACTCCGTTTAACCGAAAGCGGCAGCCTGCCCATTATCGCCGCCTTCCTGATTGGTTTACTGGCTGCTATCAGCCCCTGTCCGATGGCTACCAATATTACAGCTATGGCATATATTAGCCGTAATATAACCGATCGTAAGTATGTGGTTACTTCTGGCCTTCTTTATATGCTGGGACGCATGGTGTCATATTCTATGGTTGGTATGCTGGTTATACTTGTAGGTCTGAGTGTCCCCGGTATTTCCGAAGCGCTACAGGATTGGGGCGAGCGAATCCTCGGGCCCCTCTTTATTATTATAGGAATTCTGATGCTGGGTATCATTAAGATTCCACTGGTTCAGGGTGGTGGCAGGCTTTCATCTCTTGCGGAAAAAGTCGCAAATAAAGGGAGATTAGGAGCATTCCTCATGGGCGTTATATTCGCCCTGGCATTTTGCCCCTACACTGCGATCCTGTTTTTCGCTGTTTTAATACCACTTGCGATGCAATCCACAGGGGGCATCACCTTCCCCGCCATGTTTGCATTAGGAACAGGGCTTCCCGTGCTTATCTTCGCAGTCCTCCTTTCCTTCGGAGTGGCCAAGGTTTCTCAATGGTTCAACAAGGTTACTGCAGCAGAAAGAGTCATGAGGAGGATTGTGGCGTTGGTCTTTATTGGCGTAGGAATATACTATGTGGTTCTATTAATTCAAGGTTAGAGCAAATATTATGCTCGAAGGCACAAGGACAACAAATGATGTTGGTGTAGCTAAAGCATGAAGCTGTAGGATATCAAGTACCGTTAATAGAGGAAAGACGTAGTGATTAACGCTGACTCGGGTGGTACCCTCCGTCGGTTATCCATATTGGATCGTTATCTAACAGTATGGATATTCCTGGCTATGGGGATCGGCGTGGGGTTGGGCTATTTGGTCCCCGGCATGGCCGATTTCCTCGACCGCCTAAGTGTGGGTACGACTTCGATACCGATAGCTGTCGGGCTTATCCTGATGATGTATCCACCATTGGCAAAGGTTAAGTACGAAGAGCTAGGCAAGGTATTCCGCAACTGGCGTATTTTAGGACTTTCCCTGATCCAGAACTGGGTAATAGGGCCAGTGCTCATGTTCCTACTTGCCATCGGGTTCCTCGGTTTCCTGTGGCCCTATCCGGATTACATGGTTGGCCTGATCTTGATAGGTCTTGCCCGCTGCATCGCCATGGTAATTGTGTGGAACGAGCTGGCAAAAGGAGACAGCGAGTATGCCGCTGGGCTGGTGGCCTTCAATTCTATCTTCCAGATACTCTTCTATTCTGTATATGCCTACGTTTTCATAACAGTGCTGCCGAAGTATTTTGGGCTCGAAGGTTCGGCAGTGGATGTAACGATGGCCCAGATTGCACAGAGCGTTTTTATATATCTGGGCATCCCCTTCTTCGGGGGTATGTTAACACGATTCGTTCTTATAAAGAGAAAAGGACGGGAATGGTATGAGAGCAAGTTCATCCCCAAAATAAGCCCCATTACACTTATTGCCCTTCTCTTTACTATCGTGGTAATGTTCTCCCTCAAAGGAGATATTATCGTGGAACTGCCTTTGGACGTCGTCCGCATAGCCATACCGCTTCTGATATACTTTGTGCTTATGTTTTTTATCTCATTTTATATGGGAAAGAAAATTGGCGCAGACTATTCCAAGACGACCGCCATTGCATTCACCGCTGCCAGTAATAACTTTGAACTGGCTATAGCGGTAGCTATAGCGGTGTTTGGAATCGGCTCGGGGCAGGCATTCGTTGCAGTAATCGGTCCTCTGGTGGAGGTGCCCGTGCTCATCAGCCTGGTAAGCGTTGCCTTATACTTCCAAAGGAAATATTTTCGCCAAGAAGTACATGCAGCAGATATGCCTGACTAAAAGTACTAAGAGGGATAGCCCTTTATCTCACCGGCACGACCTCATGCTGTAATTTTTTAGCTACATCATAACTCCCACCTGTGCAGCTACTACTGTTGTAGAATCCCACGTCTCCGAGCCTAAAAGCCTGTTCACGAGTTCTACTACCCTTTCAATTTTAAAGATAGATATTGACCCTATAACTTCTGATCAAAGTATCAGCATCTTCATCTTCACGCCTAAGTAACCATTGACAACAACCTCGCATTTGTCTACGATGTTCCACCAGAAACCTGTGAACACTGCTCCTATCTAGAATTTAAATGAAATCTCCTTTTACTCGATTACATTATGGCTGGATTGTCCTTGCCATCGGAATGCTGGTCGTGTTTGGATCGTTGGGACTGGCACGCTTCGGCTATACGATGGTATTGCCCTCCATGCAGGCAGGCTTATATCTTGATAACACGCAGACAGGGGTTCTGGCAACAGCAAATCTTATCGGTTACCTGGTATTAGCCGTAATTGGAGGAGCAGCAGCATCACGCTATGGACCTCGCTTAGTGATAGGCGCAGGCCTCTCTTTGGCCGGTGTAGCCATGGTACTGACGGGTCTGGCAAACGGATTCTATGCTGCGGCATCTTGGCGCGCGCTAACAGGAATCGGTAGCGGGGCAAGCAACGTTCCAGTTATGGGACTTCTGGCATCATGGTTCGCAACCAAGCATCGTGGCCTCGCTTCAGGCATCGCTGTGGCGGGTTCGTCATTAGCACTCATCTTTGTGGGTTTTCTTGTTCCTCGCGTTCTCGATATATATGGTGAAAATGGATGGCGTATGTGCTGGTTTATCTTCGGCGGGGTTACTCTATTGATTGCGATAGGCGGATTCTTCCTCTTACGCAACCGGCCTGCTGAACGAGGACTAAAACCATTAGGTGCAGATCGTGAAGATGCAGTTCTTATTCCTACCGCGGAGAAGCTTCATTGGGGTCGTGTGTATCGCTCATCTGCTGTGTGGCACCTGGGGCTAGTGTACGTCGCTTTTGGTTTCTCCTATATCATCTATATGACCTTCTTTACAAAGCATTTAATTGCTGAAGGTGCTTATTCCCAAGAAGCAGCTGGTAGTCTGTTCATGACTATGGGATGGGTCAGCCTGTTGTGTGGATTAATATGGGGGGCAATCTCAGATGTAATTGGCCGAAGGAGAGCCCTGATTATCGTATACCTGATCCATGCAACATCCTTTAGCCTGTTCGCATTATGGCCTGCCCCAGCTGGTTTTACGCTTTCGGCAGTTTTATTTGGCTTATCTGCTTGGAGCATCCCAGCAATCATGGCTGCTGCCTGTGGGGATGTGTTTGGCCCGAGATTAGCCCCTGCTGCACTTGGGCTTATCACGCTTCTCTTTGGCATTGGGCAGGCCATTGCACCAAGCATTGCTGGTGCCATTGCCGACGCTACCGGCTCATTTTTCGCAGCCTTTCTGCTGGCTGCGGCAGTAGCCCTCCTGGGTGCTTTAGGTTCCTACATGCTTCGTCCAGCTTCTACAATGCCAACAAATGATTCGGTTTAGGCCTTTATAAAAACTGACTCTTGACATATCGCAATTCCCCACGTCGCTTATTATGCATATACCAATACTATAAATTACAGATATCTCATGGCACAAAGTCAAGAGGCCGATTCATTAACTACTGATTATGGTGACACAATAGCTAATTCTACAATGCCTGAAGGTCTAACTCTAGAAATGGCACCATTTCCGAAGGCAGATCACTACCACATCAAACTTGGTGGTGCATTGCGTACATTGCTCCAAACAAGTGTTACATCTGCAAGAAAGCAGCGACCTGCCCTGACCTACAACGGCAACGAATACGCCTTCTCGTATAAGATCAAAGCCGCCAGCGTAGCCTTGCCTTGCCCGATGGGTCTACGCCCCGGGGCTTGCGGCTGCCGCAGCGCTGCCTGACGACCCCCACCTATTGACAATAGCCCTTGCATTATCTACTATGTCCAAACGAGTAATCGTAGTGTAAGTTTCCCAGGATGAGTAGATATGAATTGCTCGACTTGCCTGGCTGAGAATCTGGTTGAATAGCATAAAGCCTAACAAAAAAAGAGAAAGTGTTAAATATGGAATCTACTAATATAGAGGGGTCAGATAGTATTGCACCGTCACCTACAAGACGCTACGACATCGACTGGTTGCGGCTTATGGCTGTCTTTCTCCTATTCTTTTTCCACACAGCTCGTATATTCGATCCTTGGGAGGACTTCTACGTCCATAATGACCTATCCAGTCCCCTATTATCGTATATATTCATACAGTCACTTTGGCCTTGGCATATGAGTCTTTTCTTCCTATTGGCGGGTGCTTCCACATATTTCGCACTACGCCACCGTAATAGAGGCCAATATGTCAAGGAGCGCTTTAAACGCCTATTTATCCCCTTCTTAGTCATGGGCCTTATATTGATACCACCGCAGTCATACCTTGGACTGCTCAGTCACTCGGCCTATTCCGAATCGTTCTTCACATGGTATCCTAATTTCTTTACCTTACAAAGCGAAGATATGGATGGCTATTTCATGGGAGGATATACCTGGGGTCATTTGTGGTTCATTATTCACCTGTTCATCTATTCTCTAATCGCCCTCCCGATCTTCCTATACCTCAAGGGAGAATCAGGGCGTCGACTAATCAGCTGGCTCGCCCGTGCTTTTACTAAACCAGGCGTAATCTTTCTATTCCCTGTGCTGCTTGTCCTTATAAGTGAGTTCCCCGAAATCGCCGGTGGGAACCCCCTGTTCTATATTACCTTCTTCATTTGTGGTTTCCTCCTGATGTCTGACTACCGTTTTGCAGATACAATAGACAGACAGAGATTTGTCTTGCTGATCTTGGGCCCCGTAATCTTAGCAGGTATTCTCGTCACGGGAAGCACAAACAACTGGCCAGTAGATATGCCCAATTGGGCTGACAATATGGTAGATGCATATGTTGACGCCTTCGTTCCCTGGTTTGTGATACTTGCCGTACTGGCCTATGGGAGGCGTCTCCTACAGTTCACCAATCGGTTTCTGAAGTACTTTGCTGAAGGGGCTTACCCCCTGTATATCCTTCACCAGACTATTATCGTCATTATCGGCTTCTATGTAGTGCAGTGGGACATTGCCGTGGCAGCGAAATTTACTGTTATTGTCACACTCTCTCTTGCTTCCACTGTCCTCATCTATGATCTTGTAGTGAGGCGAACTGCAATCACGCGGTTCCTGTTCGGAATGAAACCTCGTGTAAAAAAACGGCTGAATAGAGATTTCGGCTAACATAACTAAATGCTGAGCCAAATGGCCTCGCTGAAAAGCAAACACAGTTAGATATAGCTAAAGAGCACTATTCGAAAGCCGAAATCTCATAGGAAGAGTTTGGGCAGGATAATCTTGCGCACATTAACAACTTATTAAACTTCAGGATTTGCGGAGCATTTCACCCGATAAATGGTGGCCTCTATTCTGTTAGACTACTCTAGTGTTAATTGACAATGGAAGAATCAAGAACTATTCTGTGCTCAGTATATATACCAAAGCTAGGGTTATGACAAAGAAAAACTCTGTTACTAAATTTCAGCGAGCTGCATACCATGAGGCTGGTCACGCGATGGCATCCTATGTGGTAAAAAGGCGATTGTCCTACTGTACTATTGAACCGAATCCAGATAATCATACGCTGGGTCATTGTGAATATAGGAACTTAGCAACCTTCAAACCTGATGCGGTCCTTACAGGACGTTTACGCAATCAGATTGAAAAATTGACAATAGTTTTACTTGCAGGTGCTGTAGCAGAACGTTTGAAATTTGGTCGTACATACTGGAAAGGCAGTGAAAATGATACGACACAGGCTTATGACTTAGCCATCTATTTATGTACCGAGGATAAAGAAGCTAGAGCTTTCATTAACTGGCTCTGGGAGCGCACGAGAAACATTCTAGAATTCGGGCCTCATTGGGCTGCTGTCGAGGCTATCTCTGAGGAGTTGATGAAAAGTAAGTATATAAGTGAACGTAAAACTCGCGAGATTATAGGGGCTACCTTGCAGAGGATAGCCCCTTAACATACCAACACAACCTCACGATGTAATTATTTCACTAAATCATGAACCCCCACCTGTGCAGCTATTATTGCTGTAGTAGTGACTATAACTCTCTATTTCCTTAATGATTGACAGGCCATAGTTACTATTGCAGCTACAACTGTCGTGCGATTTAAGAGTTTGAGCCAATGAGAATGTGCCGTGTTGAAGCAGATTTTGTGGAGGTATGCACAAATGGGACTTGACTCGTGGATGGCGGATTGCTAGAATATGACGACTCTGCAAAGACAAAGTTCACTGGATAAGGATCACCTGGAACAAAATGAATTCTCTATCGAACAGTGATTATATCTATGTTATGAATCTACGAAAGGAGCATGAGATATGGATGATTCAGTGAAGAAGGCGATGGAAAAGTTTGATGTTCCAACAGGTCATGAGGAATTTCTATTTATCTTTCCATTGCTGTATATAGCCAAGGCGGATGGATCACTTTCATTAAAAGAGGCCTATAAGGTAATGTGGAGCGCCATGACATCAGTTACCCCGCCGAAAGGAAAGGAAGAACAGAAAGTGCTCCAGGACTTCTTGAAAGAGCAAGTAACTATATTCAAGACTAAGAAAACTCTGCCTGATAGTGAGATACTGACAAACGCAATCAATGCAATCTTGTCCCAGTATTCCTCAGATCAAGCTAAGGCCACACGAAAAGCTATGTACGATTCTTGTTTGAAGGTCGCTAAAACCTCCGGCCCTATGTTTAGGGAAAAGGTTTCAGAGGCAGAACGAAATATGCTGGATTCACTATTTTCTGATATCCAGGAGCCGCAGTAGGTACAATGGAAGCAGCATGCGTCGGCCGCGATTACAGTACTAGTTCCAGGCAACCTTAATAGTAATTAAGAAGAGGCGTTTATCTTATACCCTCCACTATTTAGTAAAATAATAAGGACATATCCGATAATGGGTGGCGCCTCTGTTTTAGCCCATCGTATTGACAGCTCGACGCTTGAGGAGTATGCTCGCCAACGCAAGGCAGCGGAGATAGGCGATGAAAATAGCTAGACCTGCCGTGATATTTCTCCTCGTTATTGTGTTAGGGTCCGGATTGGCCTGTTGTGGAGGCGAAGAATCAGAACCAACTCCTACGCCTACTGCAACCCCCACCCCCACTCCTACTCCGACACCATTGCCAACAGTTGTCATGTCGTGTGATCAAGCCAGGGATACCGTTCAGATCGCCCTGGATGCTTATAATTCAGTGCACGGAGAGTGGCCCACCATTGATGGCCAGCCGGGTGATATAGATTGGACAAAGCTTGTTTCCGACTTTATAGATGGCATCCCTTCCAATGATACTAAGTGCGAGTGGTGGGTGAATAGTGACCCGGAAGGAGATGTTTGTCTACAGAATGTGTGCTGAGGGTGCACGTGTGGCACGGAGTGCTCACAAGAGTAATAAAATCACACGAGTAGTAGTTGCATTCAACTAAGTAACCAGCGAGAGGGGTTATGGGGAGTTAGTGATACAGCTCCCGTAAGGTTTTCCCCATAATGGCCAAACGATCTCAGACTAGGCATAAAAAGCTCATTTATGCGGATTATATATAGGGGCTACTGAAAAATGGGTGGCCCCCTTTGTTATCTAACCCGTAGTATTGACATCTCTGCTCCCACCAACCATGTAGCGTCTCTTGTCTGCCCGAGCAGGCTTCGCCCGGAACTGGCGG
>JAVLBD010000040.1:0-10787 GCA_031581405.1 Dehalococcoidia bacterium | reverse complement strand
GTCCATGTCCTCACCGCTGGCAGCATAGAGAGTGCCACCATCGGGGGAAGCGGCTATCGGTCCTACATCTGAGCCACTAAACAGCGTATAGTCGCCTTCAGCTCCATCCTGGGGGGTTTTGATCTCGCTCCACTTAAGGCTGCCGGGGTCAGCGGCTGCAATCCCGACACTCATCATAGAAACCACCAATGCGAGCGCCATCATCACCCCGAATATTTTTATTTTCTTTCCTTTCATAATCTCCTTCATCTCCTTTTTTCTCAAGGAATCCTTTCGTTACCCTCTTCTCTATCGGGGTATGTTATAAGATTCCTCTCGGTCCTGTTTTATACCTCATAACTCATCCGATACGCATCCCTCCTTTTCACAATCTAGCTTTATCGATATCTTTTTACGATGGAGTCTCCTAGAGACTCATCGTATATCGCATCCTCGAAAACAAAATATTCATAAGTTTTAACACATCTTCTTCAATATGTCAAGCCCCTATGACAAACTGAAGATAATTCCGATGACACCTTACCCTGTGTCACCCTATTATCTTAATTATCTTACTATACGAGCCTTAGCCGGAATTCTCACTACTAAATATGGGTGTAAATAAAAAAGCTAACCCGACCACATGAGAGCTAGCTTTCCGCGATCCACATTCACCCATTGCCGCCGTTCCCAACAGTGCTACCCGTCACTGCCGGTTCTCATTACTCGTGTATCGTTTTAAATATAGCAATACCGTTTGGCGTCTCGACGATTCGCTTTTCTATATTATACTATTAACACTCTATATGTCAAGCATTTGTACTCGTATAGTACATTAGTGACACATATAACCGCTTGCAAGGGCAAGGACGTACCGACAACGAGCTTTGAGAAAATACGGACTATCAAGTGTCACTCACCTATCTGAAGAAGATCATGCCTTCTATGGAGCATGGAGCCATTTATCCTTATATCAAGTGGTGCGCCGGCTCACTAGTGCACTATATCTCTTTAGATAAGGTGGCAAGGAATTCTGCATTGGATGAGGTTTTCGCTAACCTTTCCAGGATACGCTCTGTAGCCTCGGTGGACATTTGGGAATTGCTGGTTACCAGGTTCGCCATGCGGCGGAGCAGCCATATTTTCTGTATGGTTTGATCGTCCAGCAGTAGCTCCTCACGGCGTGTGCCGCTTCTCTGGATGTCCATGGCGGGGAAAATGCGGCGCTCTGCGAGCTTGCGGTCGAGATGAAGCTCCATATTCCCTGTCCCTTTGAACTCCTCATAGATGACCTCGTCCATTCGGCTCCCGGTATCAACGAGGCAGGTAGCAATGATGGTTAGTGATCCTCCCTCCTCCGTGTTGCGCGCTGCGCCGAAGAAGCGCTTTGGCGGATAGAGGGACACCGAGTCGATGCCTCCGGAGAGAGTGCGCCCGCTGGGTGGCAGGGCGAGATTATAGGCGCGGGTAAGGCGGGTGATGCCGTCGAGGAGGATCATAACATCCTGCCCGTTCTCCACGAGGCGCTTTGCCCGATCCAGGGCTAAATCAGCTACCTTGGTGTGGTTCTCCACCGGTTCGTCGAAGGTGGAAGCGATGACTTCCGCATTCACCGAGCGCTTCATATCGGTAACCTCCTCAGGGCGTTCACCGATGAGGCATATCATAAGATGGATATCGTTATAGTTGGTAGCAACACCATTGGCGATGTGTTTTAGCAGCATGGTCTTCCCTGCCTTGGGCGGAGAAACGATGAGACCCCGCTGCCCGCGACCGATAGGAGCGATAAGGTTCAGTAGGCGAGTAGCGAGATTAGTGGGGATGGTTTCCAGATCAATGAACTTCTCAGGGAAGGTCGGAGTCAGGGAATTGAAGTTAGGCCGACGCTTGATCTGCTCCGGGTCGATGCCATTAACCGCCTCAACGCGCAACAGGCTGTAGTATTTTTCCCCGTTCTTGGGCAGCCTCATCTGACCGGTGACGGTATCTCCTGTCCGCAGCCCGAATCGCCGAATCTGGGATTGGGAGACGTAAACATCGTTAGCGCCAGGCCTGAGGGTATCCTGGCGTAGAAAGCCGTAGCCTTCATCCATGATATCAAGCACGCCGCCGCCAAAGAGATTGCCTTGAAGCTCGGCGCTTGCCTGAAGAAGCCTCAATACCAAATCCTGTTTCTTTAGAGCGGTATAGCCGGATATGCCCAGATCCTTGGCTATTTCCAGTAACTCTTCACGCGTCTTTGTTTCCAGTTCCGTAATGTTGGTGCTCATTTTATTATTCCCTCTTTCTCCTGTACTTCGTCCACTATATTTGCTTCGTCGCTAATTGTCCTCTTAATGAGACTGCTGAAATACTATCAATCAACCCCTAGATCTCCCAATCTTGGGGGATTTTTAAAGCTGGGGGACACCCCCAGACCCCCCGCAGGAAGTATCCTGCACCTCTTTTTCAGCGGTCTCTTAATAAAAAATGCACTGCTGTTATTATCAGCAGAACGAGGCAATATCATTGCTTGGCTACCTTGTTCCAGTCTTCCGCAAAGCGGGCGATGCCGATATCGGTGAGTGGATGACGTATCATCTGCATCAGCATACTGTAAGGTACGGTAGCAATGTGAGCCCCTGCCTTGGCCGCCTCGATTGTGTGAAGGGGATGACGGAGGCTGGCCGCAATCACCTGCGTGGGGATTTCATAATGGCTGTAGATCTCCACCGTATCGGCAACCACACTCATCCCGTGATGGCCGATGTCATCGAGTCGCCCTACAAAGGGGCTGACGTATGTAGCCCCCGCAAGGGCACCGAGAAGTGCTTGGTTTGCTGAGAAGCAAAGGGTAAGGTTGGTCTTGATATTCTCCCTGGATAGCACACTTATTGCTTCCAGCCCCGCCTCCGATATCGGTATCTTGACTACGACATTCTTATGCCATGAGGCAAGCTCTCGTGCTTCCTGTTTTATACTATTGGCATCCAGACTGAGCGCCTCTACAGATATTGGGCCGGGAACAATAGAACATATCTCGAGGATGGCGGCCTTAAGGTCACCGGCCCCTTCCCTGGATACCAGGGTTGGATTTGTGGTCACGCCACTAATAACTCCCAGACCGGCAGCATGACGGATATCCTCTATATTTGCTGTATCAAGAAAAATACGCATTTATGTAACCACCTCTTCCTATAGTTTTCTACTAATGGGGAGGGGAAACTATACCAGGGGCAACGTGGGCTGGGTACCCTCGCGGAGCACCCCTTTCGCTACCCCAACGAAATCGCGGAACAGGGGATGAGCACGGTTGGGACGCGATAGGAATTCGGGATGAAACTGACACCCCAGCATGAAGGGGTGATCCCGAAGCTCACCTATTTCTACCAGCTTTCCATCCGGCGAGAGACCGCTGAAAACCATGCCGGCTTCTTCTAATGTCTGCCGGTACTCGTTATTGAATTCAAAACGGTGGCGATGGCGCTCATAGACCACCTGCTCTTCGTAGGCCGATGCGGCCCTCGTCCCCGCTACCAGATGGCACGGATAGATACCTAAGCGCATAGTCCCCCCCTTATCCGACGCCTCGCGCTGGTCCGGAAGCAGGTCGATCACAGGGTAAGGGGACTCTGGGTCAAACTCGGTAGAATTGGGCTTAGGGGAGCCTAGTATATGGCGGGTAAACTCAATCACCATAATATGCATCCCAAGACATAGCCCCAGGTAAGGGATTTTATGCTCGCGGGCATACTTGGCCGCGGTCACCTTCCCCTCAATGCCTCTTTCTCCAAAGCCACCGGGGACCACGATCCCTTGAACAGAGCGGAGAAGGCCATCGCCATCCCTTTCCAGATCCTCCGAGTGAATCCAGTGAACATCCAAATCTCGGTTATGGTAGACCGCGGCATGGCCCAGCGCCTCCTTAACCGAGATGTAGGAGTCATGCAGTTCAACATATTTGCCAACTATGGCGATGGAGACCGGTTCCTTGGGCTCCTTCATTTTTGTCACCAGGTGACGCCACTCGTTGAAGTCGACGCTCGTATTGGGCAGGTCAAGCATATTCACAATGAGTTGTCCCAACCCTGCCTCCTCAAGAACCAGAGGTGTCTCGTAAATTACAGGCAGGGTAATCAGTGGTACAACGGCCTGTGGATCGACGTCGCAGAAAAGGGCGATCTTGGCTCTTATATCGTTGGAGATTGGCTGATCGCTGCGGCATACAATAATATCTGGCTGGATACCGATGCGCCTGAGCTCGTTGACGCTGTGCTGGGTGGGCTTGGTCTTAAGTTCTCCAGAAGAGGCGAGGAAGGGAAGAAGGGTAATATGAACATAAAGGATATTCTCCCGGCCTACGTCGCTCTTCATCTGGCGGATGGCCTCAAGGAAGGGGAGTCCCTCGATGTCGCCCACCGTGCCCCCTACCTCGACAATGACAACGCTGGCCTCACTCTCTGTGGCTACCTGGTTGATACGTCGCTTTATCTCATTGGTAACATGCGGTACCACCTGAATAGTGCCGCCAAGAAAATCGCCACGCCTCTCCTGGGAGATTATCGAGCTATAGATCTGCCCCTGGGTTACGCTGGAGGAAGCGGTAACGTTGGTATCGATGAAGCGTTCATAGTGACCCAGGTCGAGGTCGGTTTCTTCACCATCTTCAGTAACGAAGACCTCGCCATGCTGATACGGAGACATTGTCCCAGGATCGACATTAATGTAGGGATCCAGCTTCTGAACAGAAACCGAGATGTTACGGCTCTTCAGAATCCTTCCTATAGAAGCGACGGTGATACCTTTTCCCACTGAACTAACTACACCGCCGGTCACAAAGATATACTTCGTCATCCTATTGGTTCCTCAAATGGAAAGGATAATGGGATTAATGCTTGAAAGCTTTCCTACTCGTGGTATACAAGCTACATAGAGGTAGTAAATCTTCAGAGGACGAGAGGTCTCTCCTCGACTTATATAGTATAAAAGGCTTCAGTTAAAAATGTCAAGTCTATTTCATGTTCATTGCCAAGTTCGGTTGATATTTCCCCCATACAATTGAGGAGTGTGTCGTGCAGAGCTAAGCCTGATGGGAGCAGGTGGGTTTTATGGCGTTCAATAGCCAGCTTCTAAGAGATTGATGAAAAAGAGGTACCCCGATTTTATAGGGGTCTCCCGCTATAAAAGCCCCCCACGTTTGGGGGATAGAGGGGGTTGATTAAGACTATTCCAGCAATCTCCTAAATATATGTTAATTTAGCCAGGGAACTCCGATTATGTGCATTTCGGCTGCCTAGCTTCCTTAGCATCGCTGACCTTCTGCTCTCGTATGTCTGGTACAGGATCTTTATCGAGGAATTGCTTTAGTCCCTGGGCAGTTGTACAATACCCACACAATGGCTGAAAAGATTACATGGCTCGGAGGCTACAGTGTTCCGGTGCTGTGTCGCTCTATAATACTGCAGCCGAAAGAAAATAACAGCGGTATTGTCATTCCTCTTGCCTGCTGTCTGGGATAACATGGCGGTAGGATTTCTTCTACGACGGTGCTGCTCGGTCGGCTAAAAATTAAACTGGGATGGAGGCATATGGAAGCTAAAGATAAGTACCATGAAAGACCATGGCTAAAATTCTATCCTGAAGGAGTTCCTGCGAACGTTGAAATTCCGGAGCGCCCTTTACCTGAGATCTTTGATGAGGTAGCCGAAAAATACTCAAGTAGAGCTGCGGTAATCTTCTACGGTAATAAGATAAGCTTCGGAAGGTTGAAGGAGGACATAGACAGGTTTGCGACAGCCCTCCATGAACTGGGAATCCAGAAGGGAGACAAAGTTGCCCTCTACCTGCTGAACAGCCCTCAATTCATTATCGCCTATTTTGGTGCGCTCAAAGCTGGAGCCACGCTGACGCCGATCAGCCCGGTTTATACCAGCATTGAGGTAAAGCATCAGCTTGAAGATAGTGAAGCCAGGTCCATTGTGTGCCAGGATTTCCTTTATGAGAATGTTGAGAGGGCAGGAGGCGGACTCGAGAATGTCATTCTGACCGGTATCGGAGAGTATTTGCCACTGTCAAAGAGATTAGCGGGGAAAAGTATTCTGGGAAGGTATGGTAAGATGGAAATTCCCAGTCCGCAACTTATTGAAAGTCGTGGCTTCCACCAGTTCCAAAATCTATTAAAGAAATACCCGCCTAATCCTCCGAAAATAGAGATCAATGCCAGGGAGGATGTTGCTGTCCTCCCCTATACCGGGGGAACCACGGGCCTGCCCAAGGGTGCTGTGCTGACCCACTACAATCTGCTTGCCTGTGGGATGCAGGTCCAGGCTTTTTGGCCCACATTCGAGGAAGGCAAGGAGGTCGTTCCGGCATTGCTGCCCTTTTACCACATATATGGCCAGGTGGTAGTCATGTTGAACGGCCTGATGCTGGGTTCAACGCTGCTTTTGTTTACCACGCCTGACCTTGAGGAAATCCTGTCCGCCATGGAAAAGTACAGGGCAACGGTTTTCTATAGCGTACCAACGGCATTCCAATTCCTCAAGGACTTCGATAAGACTGACAGGTTCAATTGGAAGGGGCTTAAGATGATCACCAGTGGCGCCGATACACTTCATGAGTCAACGGTGAAAGATTGGGAGAGAAGGACGGGTGCCAAGATCATTGAGGGTTACGGCTTGACTGAGTGTAGCGCTGTATCTCATGTCAACCCTTTGGGAAGGCCAAAAGACGGTTCATTTGGGGTTCCGCTACCCAACATCGGGGCAGCGGTAGTTAACCATGAAACAGGCGAGTACCTTCCTCCCGGGGAGGTCGGGGAACTGATCATCGAGGGGCCAAACATAATGAAGGGCTACTGGAAGAGAGAAGAAGACACAAGGGAAAGCTTAGTCGAGCTGGATGGCAGGACGTGGCTCAGAACAGGCGACTTGGTCAGGATGGACGATGAGGGCTATTTCTACTTCTATGACCGGATGAAGGATTTGATCAAGTACAAGGGCTATTCCGTCTTTGCCCGGGAGATAGAGGAGGTCTTGCACCAGCATCCAAAGGTCAAGACGGCTGGTGTCTTGGGGGTTCCCAATCCCGACGTGGGACAGTTGATCAAAGCGATCGTGGTACTCGAAACCGACGCAAGAGGGAAAGTGTCCGAAGAGGAAATAATCAAATATTGCGAGGAGAATTTGGCCCATTACAAGGTTCCAAAGATCGTTGAATTCAGGGGTGAGCTCCCGAAGACAGATGTGGGAAAGGTATCCCATAGAGAACTGAGAGAGGAGCTAGAGGAGGAATGAGTTGAACCCTCCCTTTTTCGAGGTTGAGCAGCTTACCAAGCGCTTCGGTGGTCTGACCGCAGTCAACGGGGTTAGCTTCCAGATTGATAGGGATGAGATCGTTGGCTTGATCGGTCCCAATGGGGCGGGAAAGACGACTCTGCTTCGCCTGATAACCAGCATACTGAAGCCCGACTCCGGCAGGGTGAGATTCAAGGGCAGGGATATCACCGGGGCCAAATCCTGGGACATCGTCAACTGGGGAATAGCGGGCACGTTCCAGGTGACGAGGCCTTTTCGCCATTTACCCATTATCGCAAATGTCATGGTTCCGTGCCTGTCGCCCCGGGCCATGAAGAGGGGGGAGTGGGTCAAGAGAATCGAGGCCAAAGCGTTGGATGCGTTAGAGTTCGTCGGCATTTCCGACCTGGCCCTCGAGCCGGCTTCCTGCCTATCTCACGGTGATCTAAGGCGACTGGAGATAGCCCGGGCGATCGCTACCGACCCTGAGTTGCTTCTGCTGGACGAGCCATTTAGCGGACTGAATCCTAACGAGACGGAGCTTATGGCGAAATCGATAAGGAGGTTACACAAGGGAGGCAGGTTTGGCAGATTACATAGTGAAGGGCCAGCCATGATCATTATCGAACACAAGCTGGCAGAGCTTATGAAGATAGTTGACAGGGTAATCGTTCTTGACTTCGGCGAGCTTATTGCCGACGGCAACCCGGAGGACATAATACGGGATGAGCGGGTAATCGAGGCCTGCATAGGTAAGGGGGTGTACTCGGTTGCTTCTTGAAGTCCAGGGCTTGACCGTCTGCTACGCCACCGCCATGCTGCTGAACGACCTGAGCATGGCCGTTGACGATGGGGAGCTTGTGTCCCTGGTCGGCCCGAACGGGGCCGGCAAGTCGACGCTTCTTCGCGCTATAACCGGGCTGATAAGCTGGGAACGGTCCATTATGAAGGGGACTCGAGCGGGGGATATAAGCGTTGAGGGCACCGTGTGCTTTGCTGAGGAGAGGATCGATACGCTGGCGCCGCACCAGATTGTGATGAAGGGACTGGTTCATTGCCCGGAGAGGGCAAGGGTATTTCCTGAGATGACGGTTACGGACAATCTAAAGGCCGGTGCCTATCTGTGCAGGGACAGGGACGAGGCGAAGCGGAATTTGGAGCAGGTCTACCAGCTATTCCCTACACTAAAGGATAGAGGCAATCAGATATCGGGGACCCTGTCCGGGGGTGAGCGACAGATGCTCGCGATCGGGCGGGCCCTGATGGTCAGTCCCAGGCTGCTTTGTATAGACGAGCCGTCGACAGGTCTCTCCACTAAGCTGAAGACAGAGCTCTTTGAGCGTATAGGTGAAATAAAGCGCTCCGGCATCGCAGTGCTGCTGGTAGAGCAGGACGTCGGCTTGGCGTTTCAATTAGCCAGCAGGAGCTATGTTCTGTCTCATGGAAGGGTGATCGCTGAGGGGACGGGCGAGGAACTGCTTCAAGACGAGACTATCAGGAGGACTTATCTGGGCCTATAGCCCACGGGTCACTAGTCCAACTCGGCCATACATACCCGGCAAGTCGAGCGCGTGGCCATATTCTGCAGCTTACACCGGGGGCAGATCTTCTCTGTCCTGTCTCGCAACCAGGTCGTGATCCCCTTTGGCATGAACAGCAATACCAGCATCACGATGAAGGCGAGGACCAGCATCTTTGCTTCTTGCGGCACATGAAGGTATCTGGTAAGCACAAATTCGGTGAGCGGGTAGAGAATGAAGACGCCCGCTATCGGCCCGTAGATCGTGGCGATTCCGCCGAAAACCGCCCAGATGATAACCTGAAAAGAGAGTGCGAGTTCGAGAGTCGACGGCCCTGCTCCCCTTAGGAAATGCGCGTACAGCCCTCCCGCGATTCCGGCGAAGAACCCGCTCAAGCAGAAGGCCAGCAGCTTGTACCTGGTGGTATTTATTCCCGATGCCCGTGCGGTAACCTCGTCCTCCCGTATGGCGTGGAATATGAGGCCTGTCTTGGAATCGGTGATCTTCCACATGATGAATCCGAGTACCATCATGGAGGGGATGGTGATGTAGTAGGTTACCACGCGTGATTCGGACAGGGGGTCGATACCGAATACCCCCAGTTCACCGCCGGTGATTCTGGGAATAGCCAGCACCACTCCTGCCAGGATCAAGGGAAATGCCAGGGTGGCGAAAGACAGGTAAATGCCTCTCAGCCTCAGGCAGGGTACGCCTACGGCCAGGCCGGCCGCTACAGCGGCGAGGGCGCCGATCGGGATCGTTGCCCAGGGCGCAAGCCCGATGTTCATATTCAGTAGGGCGGCCGTATAGGCGGCCACCCCGAAAAAGAGGGCGTGGCCGAGACTAACCTGGCCGGTGAAGCCGGAGAGAAGGTCCCAGCTCGCGGCGAAGATGGCGAAGATACCTGCAAGTATCAATACGCGAAGGGTGAACGGCTGAGACGTTATGGCGGGCAACACGAGCAGGATGAGGCAGAAAATCACGACTACAATCCTGCCGGGAAGGACCAGCACTTCTCCCCTGAACAGCCTGTAAATCCTCATTACGTAGGCGGCCGGTATGCTCACGTCATCTCTCTTCTTCGAATACTATGCCGAAGAGGCCTTGCGGCCTGATCAATATCACGATCAGCATAATAGTCAGGGCTACCGAGGTCCTGAGGAAGGCTCCGGAAGGAGCGAGGAAAACGACCAGGGTCTCGGCAAACCCCACAATAAATGCCCCTATCAAGCTGCCTTTAAGGCTCCCCATACCTCCGAGCACGACGACGGCGAGGATCATCACCAGAGGGTGCATCCACATGCCCGGAGTCAGGACAAACAGGGGGGCTACGAGGGCGCCGGCGATAGCCGCGAATGCCACGGCTATGCCCATGGTGACTAACTCCATCCTCGGGACGTTCATTCCCATCAGGTTGGCCACCTCTCTATCCTGGGCTATAGCCCTGATTGCCACTCCCGGTTTGGTTTTCATCAGAAACACCCACGTGGCCAACAGGAGCAAGAATACTACTCCCAGGGTAAGCAATTGCTGATTGAGCACTGCGACACCGAGTATATCAGTCGCTCCTGAGATGAGCTTGGGAACGCTCCGTGGATCGCCCCCGAAGCCTATGAATATCGCCTCCTGGACGATGATGGCCAGCGCTATGGTTACGATTAACGTCGTCGACTCGTGCTGTCGGACGCGGGCGATGATGAACCTGTAGCTGATAGTTCCCACAATGATGACGATGATGATGGCCAGGGCAATGGAGAGGGGAAGGTTCAAACCCATAGCGACGGCCAGGCTGTAGATCAAGTAGGCCGATAGCATATAGAAGGCGGTGTGAGCGAGGTTTACAATGCGCGCAACGCCGAAGATGAGGGAGAAGCCCATCGCGAGCAGCGCGTAGACTCCGCTCGCGAGGAGCCCGTTAACTACTATGGATTCCGCCATGTATTATCCATCCGAGAAGGCCTGATAGAATACTTACCCCCCCCGGCAAGGGGAGATCCTCGCCGGGGGGATACCC
>JAVLBD010000003.1:0-27070 GCA_031581405.1 Dehalococcoidia bacterium | reverse complement strand
AGTGCGAGGAAGCCTATTGCATGGCCGTATGCCCAACCAACGCCATCAGCGCAAATGCGGATGGCATTAAGATCGTTGATGAAAAAAAATGTCTAGGCTGCAGGCTGTGTGAGATCGCCTGTCCGGTAGGGGCAATAGCTGTAAATCCCGAAAAGGGTGTGGCCCTTAAGTGTGATCTGTGTGTGGACCAAGAAGAGCCCCAGTGTGTTAAATACTGCTTCTCGGAAGCACTGCAGTTGCTACAATCAGATACGGTGGGATACGCACTAGCCAGGACAAAATCCCAGAAATTCCTCGATATGGTGAAAAGGGAGGCATGAGATGTCGAATTCAGGAACAATTCTCAGGGTGGATTTAACGAATAGAAAGATCGAAAGGCAGCCCACATCAGACTACGTTAAGGATTATATCGGGGGGCTCTCCATTGGTTCCAAGATCATATGGGATGAGGTTCCTCCCGATGTCACGGGAGTGGACCCGAAAAACAAACTGATTTTCAGTACCGGACCGCTGACAGGAACGCTGCTCGGGAATAAGTGCGTTCTGGTATCCAAGTCCCCTTTGATGACTAATTATCCTATGGTTAACGCCGGAATGGGAGGGCAGTTCCCCTCCGAGATGAAGTTCGCCGGATATGACCACATAGTTGTTTCGGGGAAGGCGGAAAGACCGGTATATCTGTTCATCCATGACGACGAGGTGGAGATCAGAGATGCCGTACATCTCTGGGGTATGGATGTAGCCGAGACTCAAAAAACAATCAAAGAGGAACTGAATGACCCTGAAGTGCAGATAGCCACCATTGGCCCTGCAGGAGAGAATCAGGTGGCATTTGCCCTGGTTCTCCATGATATTGACCACACCGCCTCGCGAGTAGGGCACGGCGCAGTTATGGGATCGAAGAGGCTCAAGGCGGTGGCCGTGCGCGGTACAAAAGGAGTGAGGGTAGCTCGCCCAGATGAGTTTATGGAGATATGGAAGGAATACTGGGATTACTACACCACCGGTACGGGGCAGTATTCATCGAGAATACTGAACCGGGAAGGTGTATCTGTTCACTATGATCTCTACATTCCACAGGATATGATGGTCTGGGGCAACTTTGACTCATTTGTGGTTCCTCCGCGTAAAAAGGAGGAGCACATCACCGACTTCATAGAAAAATATTTGGTCGGGCGTATCGGTTGCGCTTTCTGCCCGGTTCAGTGCCATGATAATTACGATTGTGACGGTATAGGTGGAGGGGCCACCTGAATGTATTACACTTCATCGCGGTACGCGGTAAAGAATATGGACCTCAAGGTTTTCTGGAGAGTCAGCACACTTGTGCAGCGTTATGGGATGGACGCCCTTTGTGTTACTGGTATAACCACATGGCTTATGGATCTGTATGAGCAAGGAATCATAACGGCGGCTGATACCGATGGAATACCTATGGAGTGGGGTAGCGAGGAGGCCATGAGGGCCGTCGTAGAGAAGACTGCCAAAAGAGAAGGTTTTGGCGAGATGCTTGCCGACGGTATAGTGCCAGCTGCGAGAAAGATCGGAAGGAACTCTATTCAGTATGCTGTACAGTCCCGCAATATGAACGTGCATCCGGGATTCAGCCCGGTTGATGCTGGGGCCGGCATCAATCAGGTGCCGGTGGCCTCAGAGGTTTGGAGCCACCCCCCAGGAGGCGATTTCTATGCCTGCTACCCACTGTACACGGAAGAAATCGGGATAACCGATGAAGACGCCCAGGCCCTTGCCGCGGACTGGCTTTCTGATTTTGCGGAGAGAACAACGGGCGATCCGGATTCCTGGAGAGAGGACGAATACGAAAAGTTCGCAGATTATACGGTGGTGAACGAGACCGCGATCTCCGCCTGTGATATAGCTGGCCATTGTGACTGGTATTCTGACAGGACTCCCCAATTCGGTATGTGGTGGGGACCGAGGGAAATAGCGAAGGCTATCACTGCTGTTACCGGAAATGAGACAACCGAGGAGATGGTTGTGAACGCGCACAGGCGAAGACGACTGCTGGAACTTGCATATCATCAATTGTGCGTCCGCGCCTTTGGCGAAAAGGACGAGATACCGATTAAACTAATAAAGCCCAGACCGGACGGGAGGTTTAAGGGACACATATTCGACATTACCAAAATACCTGTAACGTTAAATCGGTATTATGAGATTATGGGTATTGACCCTTGGACCCAATTACCGAAGAGGGAAGAGCTGGAAAGATTAGGGCTAAAAGATGTAGCCGATTATCTTGAAGACCTGGATTCCAAGGAAGAAACGGCTGTATCAGATTGAGTAATGTTGCCTGTCACACTAATGGAACCTGATTCCACTGGCAAAAGGAGGCACTTTGCTAGCACTCTACTGGGGCCAAAGTCCGTTTTCTCTCACCCGAGTATTGAGGAGATCAAAGAACAGCTCAGGAACATACGCGACTACTCGGTGGCTAACATAGATTTCCTTATTGAAGAATTAACCTCTACCCTAAGTGCCCAATCCGATGTAGAAGTCTCCTTAGCCAAAGATGCCACACAGGCGATTGAGACGATCATGAGCGTAACTGACGGCATGCCAATTGGAGTCAGTAAATCAGCTGTCGTTACTAAAGAGCTTGTACCGGAAATGGTGGCATCTGGCCTGGATGTAACCGAGACGTACTATGGTCAGGTTAGGCCCTTCGAGAATCGCTTTCTAAAACCGTGGCAGGTTCCTACCATTGAATATGACACTGTGCCAGATACTTTTAATCTATCAAGAAACCTTGGGGCTATTCGTGATGCGAGTGTACTGAGACAGGGTGGCAAGAGCTTAACTGGGGTGCTAGGGGTGAATGCTATTTCGGCAAAGGATGGGACAGTTCTGCTGTTTCAGCACATGCACAACATCAGCGAACTTTTCACGCAGGCCAGCAGGCTTGTTTTTGTAGTCAGTACCGATAAGATCGTTGAGAACTTAGATGCTGCTATTTTACAGACTAAGTGCATGGCGACCTTCGGATGGGGAGCTCTTCCTCTATCTCTCCATCAACGGGACAATTATGAGGACATCACTCAGAGCCTGCCGTTCGAGTTGTCCGAAGGGCAGGGAGTGGAGAGACTCCATATCATTCTGTTGGATAATGGCAGGAGTAGTCTCCGACAAACTCGCTATGAGGATCTATTGGCTTGTATCGGATGCCGCGCGTGTATTAAAGGCTGCCCCGCATTTCCCTTCCCCGGGGAAGGTGCTTCATGGAGTCCTAAAGAATATATCTACTACTATGTTACCGGTAAGAGGGATTCCCTTGACCAGTGTCTTCAATGCAGGAGGTGTCAGTCCAATTGCCCTCTGAGTATCGATTTGCCGGGGATGATCCTCGATGCCAGAATCAAGATGGCCGATGCTCGGCGTCCGCTTTCCGATAACATACTGGCAAATTTTGAAATGCTAGCTAGACTGGGGAGTGCTCTGCCCCCGGTTACCAATTTAGTGGCAAACAACAAGATGATGCGCTGGCTGGGGGAAAAGACGGTTGGTATCAGCAGGGAAAGGCAGCTTCCAAAGTTCCGGAGGAACAGACAGTCCAAATCCATCACAAAGAGAAGCGATGGTAAACAATAACGATGGGTCAGAAGATTGCATACTATCCGGGTTGTATGGCCAAATACGTTGATCCTGCCATAGCTTACAGCACTATCCGGGTTTTAGAAAAACACGGCTTTGAGCTAGTATGGCTGGATCAGAAGTGCTGTGGCATCCCCTATTTGGCCATCGGCAACCTCAAAGGATTCTTAAAACGCGCTGAATTTAACGTAAGCTTGCTGGCAGAGGCCGGCTGTGATATCGTGACCGCCTGCACCAGTTGTGCTATGACCATAAAGCGCGACTATCCTATATACCTGAAAAGCGATGAAGCCGAGGAGGTCTCCCGGCGTACATATGACATTATGGAGTACTTGACTGTATTGAAGTCACTCAATGTCCTCGAGCATGGTTTTCAACCGGTTGATCTTTCTCTGATTTATCACGCCCCCTGTCACCTTAGTGTGCTGGGGCAGGAACTAATCGACAAACGTCTTGAGTTGATGAGATCGATACCTGGGCTTTTGGTGAGCCAGAGTAGCAACGCGTGCTGCGGGATGGGTGGCGCCTTCAGCAGCAAAAAGAAAAACTATATAAAGTCCATGGAAATCGGGAAGGACCTCTTTGATGGAATTAAAGAAGCAGCCCCGGATATGGTCATTACTGATTGCCCTGGGTGCACGCTGCAAATAGAGCAGGGAACGGGGCTGGTGGCAACTCATCCGATACATATTGTCAAGCAGGCATATAGGCTTTAACTCGGGAGAGAAGAATAGTTCTCGGAGACTGGAAAGCTCTCTATACTGAAGTAATCTCAAGAAGCAATCGAGCTCACAATCAGCTATGATCAGTATCTGTAAGAAGGCGATTGAACAGATATCCTCAGTCACCAGTGTGGATCAGGAGGTATCGTAATGACAAAGGGATATATGGGCAAGATATTAAGAGTCAACCTGTCCAAAGGCACAGTGGTAGAAGAAGATCTGAGGGGTGAATGGGCACGTAAATTCATCGGCGGTGCAGGCTTGGCCACTAAGTATCTGTATGATGAGATAGTCAGTGGGGTCGATCCCCTTGGTTCGCAGAACAAGCTTATTTTCATGACTGGCCCGCTCACCGGGACGAGTTCGGCCAGTGCCGGCCGCTATTCTGTAGTGGCCAAATCCCCTCTGACTGGGATATGGGGGCACGGTAATTCTGGTGGGAGCTTTGGCCCAGCGATGAAGCGCAGCGGCTATGACGGTATCATCATTGAGGGGGCTTCTAACAAACCGGTCTATCTGAAGGTTGTCGATGGACAGGCTGAACTGTGTGAAGCCAGTGAACTCTGGGGCAAGAAGGTACCGGATGCTGATGATATCATCCGACAGGAATCCGATCAAAATCTGGTCGTCGCCGTTATTGGGCCGGGTGGTGAAAACATGGTGCGTTACGCTGCTATCATGAACAACAAACATCGAGCTGTGGGGCGTTGCGGCCTGGGAGCGGTGATGGGTTCTAAGCAGTTGAAAGCAATCGCCTGCGGAGGCAAAGCCACTGTTGAACTGATGGATCCACACACTTTCAGAGAAGTCGCCAAGAAACAGATAGACCTGCTTAACGAGTCTATCCTGAAAGTGGCCTTCGAGGCCTTTGGTACCAATATGGTTTCGGATATGGTCAACATTCGGGGAGGCTACCCTACCCGCAACTGGCAGCGAGGGGTTTTCGATGACATAGACGAAGTGAATGGGCAGGGTCTTACGGATGCCGTATTTGTCAAGGGACTCAATTGCTTTGCTTGTCCCATCTCTTGCGGGAGGGCCACAGAGATACGTGAAGGCGAATGGGCCGGTCATAGTGGCGAAGGTCCAGAGTATGAATCAACGAACACTTTGGGCGCCATGTGTGGTGTTTCCGATATGAATGCGATCACCATGGCAAATTATCTCTGCAACGAATACGGCCTGGATACCATATCAGCTGGGTCTTCGATCGCCTTTGCTATGGAATGTTACGAAAAGAACATTCTAACTAAAAAGGACACTGGTGGAGTTGAACTTAAGTTTGGTGACGCCGAACTAGTGGTTGACCTAATTAGCAAAATCGCTAACAGGGAAGGAATAGGCGATCTGCTCGCTGAGGGGACCAAAGCCATGTCGGAAAAGCTAGGGCATGGTTCTGAACATTTTGCCATGCATGTTAAGGGTCTTGAGCTGCCAGCCTACGATCCACGGGCGGCGAAGATCACTGGGTTGGGATATGTTACAGCTAATAGAGGTGGTGACCATATTACTGCCTATGTGCAGGGGCCGACCTTCATTGATGCCCCTTTTTTACTGGTGGATGACAGCACAATTAAGGACCCGTTTGTAGCCAATCCGGAAGAAGTTAAAGTAGTTGTTGATCTGGAGAATGCACTGACAGTGTTCGACTGCATCGGCGCATGCAAATTCATGGGAATCCTTCTCCCTGCGGAAGCTTATCAACTATGCTATCGGCTGGGATTTTGATATTAAGGACTTCCGGACCAGTGGTGAGCGCATCTACAACCTAATGCGAATGTTCTGCGTCAGAGAAGGGATTGACCGCACCAAGGATGTCCTGCCCGGCCGGTTGACCTCAGACCCACTGCCGGATGGTCCCGCTGAAGGTATGGTTATCGATACAGAAACGATTGAGATGCTCAAGGATGTGTATTATGAATTGCGTGGCTGGGATAAATATACAGGTAAACCGACCCCCCAGAAACTGGAGGAGTTGGGATTAGATGAACTAAAGGCAGATTTATGACTAGTAATCGCTGCAATTGATAGACGATATAGAGGTATATTAATTGACTTGGGGCACTACATGACTTATTTAGACAAACCCTGGTTAGAAGGATATAAACTGGGACCATACAAGCTGGATCATAGCCTGGAGCCATATCCGGAGGTCCCTGTCTATAAAGTGCTGGATGATGCAGCCGAGAACTATCCCACACAAACAGCAATTCTGTTTCTAGGAAGGAAGATCACTTACAGGGAACTTAGACAACTTTCAGACAAGTTGGCAACTGCGTTAATTAGACTAGGGATCGGCAAAGGGGACAACGTCTGTGTGTTCCTATCCAATTGCCCCGAGTTCATTATCAGTAACTGGGCCATAATGAAAGCCGGTGGGACCATTGTTCCCATCAGTATTTCAAGAACAGATGAAGGCCTTATTCATGAGGCGGGAAGTTCAAGGGGCCAGATCATCATATGCCATGAAGAACATTTGGAGAGGGTGCTGGGAGTAAGAGAGCAGTGCGCTTTTCAGCATATCATCGTTACCTCAACAGAAGGATACGATGTCAAACCTGTCAACATTTCTCTTCCCTCGGGCGTGTTGGAATTACGCATACTGATAGATGAAAATGATGCTATTTCGTCCCCAATTGATATTAATCCTAGAGAAGATCTTTGTGAACTAGTCTTCACAGGCGGAGCTACTGGGGTTCCTAAAGGGGTCATGATAACCCATTACAACCGCTATGCTTCAATCATGCAGGGATGCCCCTGGATGCTCAAGCCTCTTTTAAGAGGTATCGCCGGCAAGGCATCAATGTTTCTGGCCCTCCCTCTATTTCATTCATATGGCCACTGGGCCTATTTGTCTGCGGCTAGCTTGGGTTTGACGGTGATATTGATGCCGAATCCGAGAGACACAGATACTCTGGTTAAATACATCAAGGAGTTACGCCCTTTGCTGATACCAACTGTACCGACGCAATTGATGCGCATCGCTCAAGCTAAAATAGGCAAGATGAACGTGATTCCTATTTGCGGCGCCGCACCATTACCCAGAGAAACCTCTGAAGCTATCAGGAAGGAAATCGGAACTCCCGTAACAGAGGGATATGGATTAACAGAGACATCCACAGTAACCCATCTTAATCTTTCTGCCTTTTCTAAAATAACCGGGTTCATGTCCAAAGAAAAATTCGGTATGGGGTTACCTATACCAGACACTGAGTGTAAGCTGGTGGATGCGGATACTGGACAGATAGTTCCCTTCGGCGAATCGGGGGAGATAGTGGTGCGGGGACCTCAGATTATGAAAGGTTACTGGCCGGAAACCGGCTCCGGGCTGACTGAGGACGGATGGCTCTATACCGGTGATATCGCCTATATGGATAAAGACGGCTATTTCCATATGATGGACCGTGTGAAAGATATGGTGAACGTGTCTGGAAACAAGGTCTATACCACCACTGTGGATGAAATTCTCTATAGACATCCCGGGGTTCACATGGCAGCGGCTATCGGTGTGCCAGATGTTAACAATCCCGGCAGCGAGCGGGTAATGGCGGTTATCCAGTTGAAGCACGATTTCAGGGGCAGTGTAACGGCGGAGGACATCCAGGATCTCTGTCGCCAGCATCTTGAGCCCTATGCTGTACCGAAATTCGTAGAATTCCGAGAAGAGTTACCGATGACAGTTACCGAGAAATTGTTTAAAAAAGCGCTGCGTGATGAGGTAATACAAAGACTCAAGCAACTAAGTTGAATCACGGGTAATAAACCCGTTATTTAAAAATAATAACAAATGGAGGTAGAAATGACATCATACAGGTACTTGACACCCGAATGGCTTGAGGAGAGCACCAAGGTTTACCATTCGGCCCCAATCTTTGAGGAGAAATTGAAAAAACTGAGTACTCGTTTATGCTACCGTGTAAAGTCTGAACCAGACTGGGGTATTGATCGGGATATAATCTTCGGAACCTTTTTCGATCAGGGTAAGCTCATTAAAATGGACTACTTCTCAGAAGAAGGTGCTTGGAGTGCAGAATATATCGTGTCCGCTCCTCCTCAGGAATGGAAAAGAATATTAAGAAAGGAAAGTAAATTCCTTACTGACTATATGCTGAAGAAAATAGTCTTGGAACAGGGCAGCCATAAAGGTATCCTGTCAGTGGCTCCCCATGCCAGTAATATTGTTGAGTTCCTTACACAGGTGGATCTCCAGTTTCCGGATGAGATGTCTAAAAAAGAATTGGCGGATTACCGTTCTTACATAGAAAAGTTCAGAGCTGAACGGGGGGTATAGAAAGGCTAGGAAGAACCGGATTCTCTACTGCAGGAGCAATAGAGGGTGAGGAAGTCTACTCTGTCGAACTAATCGTTATAGGGTCAATGGTCGAAAGCTTAAGTGATGAGCACCTGATTCGGCAAAAATATTTCCGTGAAATGACTGCCTGGTTAGGTAAAAATTAAGAGAAAAAAGGCTTCAAGCGATGGCGATTTTATAGCTGGTGAACCGTCGGGGATTTGAACCCCGGACACCCTGATTAAAAGTCTATCACTACAGCATATTTCTTCATTACGTTTGTACGTTCACTTTTTTACGTTCACGTATTCATGGAATCGTACGTTATTACGTTCACCATTGTACGAACATAGGCATGACGACATGGATGTAGTTATCCACGCCTATCGGTCGGATCACACCCGGGCTTGAGGGACTGGAAATCTCCACGGTAACGCGCTCCTCATGAATCACACCCAGAACATCGGAGAGGAACTTGCTATTGAACGCTATCTTTGCCTCCTCTCCCTCCACGGTGGCATCGACCTCGCCCATGTTGTCTCCCACCTCCTCGGTGCGCGCTGAGAGCACCAGCTTGCCTGGCGTTAACTCCTCGCCAGGGGTTATTTGGAGGCGCACTATAGCACTGCCCTCACGAGCGAAGATGGCGGCGGTTTTCGTTGCCTTGGCGAACTCGGAGAGGCTCACTTCAGCACGGGTAGTATAGCCCTGTGGGATAAGCTGATTGTAATTGGGAAAGGTCCCTTGAATAAGTTGTGACACCATCTCTATATCCTTTAGGCGGAAGAGTGCCTGGCTCTTGTTCGGATTGATGGTCAGCTCGACAGGCTCCTCCTGATCCGTGATGAGACGGTGAAGCTCGGCAAGGGCCCGCGCAGGGATGATAACCTCAGTCCTCTCCTTTACAGGCTCAGCTAAGGGTGCCTTATGTACGGCAAGCCTGAAGCCATCGGCAGCGGCCAGGGTAAGGGTGTTGCCATCAAACTCGCAGTGAATGCCGGTGAGTACCGGCCGTGTCTCCTCGGTAGCGGCAGCAAAAACCACCTGGGAGATTGCTAACCGAAGGGCCTCGGGATCGATCCTTGTCATTACCCCCTCCCCTATGGACGGGATCGGGGGGAATTCGTTGGCATCCACTCCGTTGATGCGTCCCTCAAAGCGCGCACACTTAAGCTCCAGTACCTTGGTCTTTGGTGAAAGAGTTATCCCGATCTTGTCATTGGGCAGTGAGTTGACAAAATCGGTGAGGAGTCGTGCTGGGATGGTAATCGCACCTTCTTCTTCCACCTTAGCACCCAGCCAGTAACTAATGGCGATCTCCAGATTTGTGGCCGCTAGCTTGAGCCGTGACTTTTCCGTTACTAAAAGAATGTTACTAGTGATTGGCAGCGTGGTCTTGGTGGCTACCGCTCTCCCCACAATACTCAAACCCCTGCTCAGATTCTCTTGAAGACATGATAGCTTCATAATATTTACCTCCCCAACGGAAATTAGCAGAAGTATACACTAATTGATGGATATACTCAAGCTATTATTATGTTCACCAGCCTGCGTGGAACGTATATTATCCTGGAACACTCTCCATTCTTAAGATATGTTTTTATTCGCTCCCGGCTAAGTGCCAGTTCACGAGCCTCCTCCTCTGTGATGGTAACGGGGACTGTAACCCGATCGCGGAGCTTGCCATTTACCTGAATTACCAGGGTGAACTCCTCCTCGGCAACAAGTCCCTCGTCCCATTCAGGGAAGGGCTGATTGTGAATGCTATACGGGTGACCGCTCCTTGTCCAAAGCTCCTCTGTAAAATGGGGAGCGGTGGGCGCAAGCAGTAATAAAAGGGTATCTATCGCCTCTCCGAAATCAGATGAAGTGACGGATCCCTCTTCATGCACCTTGCCTAGATAGTTGGTTAACTCCATCAGGGCAGCGATCATTGTGTTGAACCTGAACTTCTCCAGGTCCTCACTCACCCGCTTGATGGTCTTGTGAGTGGTATGCCTTAAATTTTTTATTTCAGTTTCCTTCGGCTCATCTTCAGTATACGCTCTCAGGACAAGAAACCAGATGCGATTCAGCCAGCGGGCGATCCCGTTTAATCCACGGTCGTCCCACTCCCCTCCCTGATCCCAGGGACCAACGAACATGAGATAGGCACGCACAGCATCGGCGCCCAGCTCGGCGACATATTCATCCGGGTTGATAACCCTGCCCCGCGACTTACTCATCTTCTTTCCTTCAGTGACAATGATCCCCTGGTTAAAGAGCCTGGTAAAGGGCTCATCGAAATCCACAATTCCCAAGTCGCGAAGTGCCTTAATGAAGAAGCGGGCGTAAAGGAGATGCATGGTGGCATGCTCCGCCCCTCCGGTATATTGATCCACAGGAAGCCAGTACTTCAATTTGGTGCCATCGAAAGGGGCATCCTTGTAATCCGCACTTGAGTAACGCAAGAAGTACCACGAGGAGCACAGGAATGTATCCATAGTGTCTGTCTCCCGCCGCGCTGCGTTTTTACATTTGGGGCAGGTGGTGTTTACAAAGGTCTCGCAGTATTTAAGGGGTGACTCTCCTGTAGGCCTGAATTCAGCGTCCTCGGGCAGGAGCACCGGTAGCTCCTCCGCAGGAACCGGGACAAGCCCACACCTGTCGCAATAGACTACCGGGATAGGGGCGCCCCAGTAGCGTTGCCGCGATATAAGCCAATCGCGAAGGCGGTATGTTGTCTGCCGCCCTCCATAACCTTTCTCTGTGATGAAATCGGCGATGGCTTCCATCCCTTGTTCGCTCGGTAGGCCATCGAACTGGCCTGAATTAACCATAAGGCCCGGCTCGACATAAGCCTCCGATAGCTCCTTGCCTGACCAATCCGGCGGGGCTATGACCACTTTTATGGGAATATTAAAACGTTTGGCGAACTCGAAGTCACGTTCATCATGGGCAGGGACAGCCATCACTGCCCCGGTGCCGTAGCTCATCAGAACATAGTCGGCAATCCAGATAGGAATCCTCTCCCCGTTCAGTTTGTTTATGGCGTAAGATCCGGTGAATACGCCACTCTTATCCCTCCCCATGGCGGTTCGCTCGATATCTGATTGGTGTCGCGCCCTATCAACATAGTGCATTACCTCGTCCTTGTGCTCCGCTGTTGTGAACTGCTCAACCAGCGGGTGCTCGGGGGCAAAAACGGCAAAGGTCACACCATAGATTGTGTCGGGGCGGGTGGTAAAAACACGAAATTCCTGCTGCGAACTACCAGCTCCCTCGGCTAAGCCATCCTCAAGTCCAAAGGCGATCTCCACCCCCTGGCTCTTTCCGATCCAGTTTTTCTGCATCGTCTTTATTCGCTCCGGCCATTGAATATGGCTAAAGTCGAGAAGCTCCTCAGCATATGCTGTAATGCGGAAGAACCACTGTTCCAGTTCCTTTCTTATGACCGCCGAATCACAGCGCTCACATAACCCCTCACCCATTACCTGCTCATTAGCAAGCACCGTCTGGCACTTGGGGCACCAGTTTACAGGGGCCTTTCCCCGATAAGCGAGGCCTGCTTCATAGAGCTTCAGGAAGAACCATTGCGTCCATTTGTAGTAATCCGGGAGGCAGGTGATTACCTCGCGCCGCCAGTCGTAAATAGCACCTATGCTCTTGAGTTGAGACCTCATTCGTTCGACGTTGTCCATCGTCCATGTAAAGGGATGTATACCACGGCTGATTGCAGCGTTCTCTGCAGGAAGACCAAATGCATCGAAGCCCATTGGGTGAAGCACATTGTATCCCTTCATCCGCTTGAAGCGGGCATGAACATCGGAGGGGGCCATAGCATACCAATGCCCGATATGAAGGTCTCCCGACGTATAGGGGAACATAGTGAGCTCATACCACTTAGGGCGGGTGTCATTCTCGTTAACCTCATAGAGGCGGTCTTGAGCCCACCGCTGCTGCCATTTTGACTCTATCTCCTGAGGAATGTACTTTAGCATCTGTTCGCTTTTTCTAACCATTTGAACTATCAACCCCATTGAATCATAGGCCAACATATTATAAGGTAACGTAGCACAAAAGCAAAGCTTTATTCTTGACTTTCGCCTTGCGATTTTATAGACTACTGATGCCCCACGGGCCCGTAGCTCAGCGGCAGAGCACTCGGCTCATAACCGATTGATCGTAGGTTCGAATCCTACCGGGCCCACCAAGAATAATTTCAGAAATAAATCCCCCTGCTTTATTGGGGGATTTTTGTTGTTGTTGACAGCCTCCTTCCTGTAACCTAGAATTGCACTGGAGAAAGGCCTGAATTGAGCAAGGGAAAGCAGCTATATGAACTCCAGGAAGTTGACCTGGAAATCGATGCTAAGCGGGAGATGCTCTCTCAAGTGATGAGCCTCCTGGGCGAGAGCGAGGTTATAGATGAGGCACGTCTATCTCTTGCCAGGGATGAGGAAAAGCTAGTAGAGCTACAGCGGACTCAGAGGGAGGTAGAGAGAGAGGTGGAAGACCTGCAGGCTAAGGCTGCCGTGGCGACAGATAAACTATACGGAGGCACTGTTAAAAACCCAAAGGAGCTATCTAGCCTCCAGGAGCAGCTGTCAAACTTCCAGCGGAAAATTGGGGATGGGGATGACAAGACGCTGGATATAATGTCTGAAGTGGAGGCAGCGCAAAAAGAAGTATCTGTGAAACGCAGTGAAGTTGCAAAGATCGAAGAGGAATGGCAGGCAGAGCAGGCTTCGCTATCGCAGGAGCAAATGGAGCTGAGCGTTGTTCTATCTACTCTGGAACAGAAGAGAAAAGAGCTCGTTTCCAGGCTTGATACTATGAGTCTAGAGCTATACGAGGCTATAAGACAAAAACGGCAGGGGAGAGCGGTTGCCAAATTGGAACGGGGCATGTGCCAGGGTTGCCGGATTGCCCTTCCCATGAGTGAATTGCAGCGCGCGAGAATGGGCCAGGAATTAGTGCAATGTGGTAGCTGCGAGAGGGTTCTATACGTGAGTTAAATGATGAAAGCGATCGGCTATTTTCGGGTCTTTTCAGATATTTCGGATACTGAGCAGGATATTCCGTCTTCCCAGGTGGAGCAGGAGAAGGGTTTCTATAGTTTTTGCGAGGAGCAAGGTTATGATCCGGTAACGACATTCATGGATGTAGACTCGGGAGGTAAGGTTAGCGAAACCCAGTATCAGCAAATGATCCGCTACATTCGAAAAAAGCAGGAGGATTTCCATATCGTGGTGAAAAACCTCCCTCATCTTCACCGCGACGCTCAGGAAGCGGTACGCTGTCTCCTGGAGCTTGATGGCCTTGGGGTAAATGTCGTCTTTACCGATGAAGCTCTTGATGATCCCCTGGCAGCAGCACTCCAGGCGTGGTCCACCCGTCCTCAGAGTGGAGGAAGTGGGGATCGGGTTAAGGAAGCGATGAGGACTAGAGCAATGTATGGGAGGGCACTGGGAAAACCCCCCTTTGGCTATAGGGTAGGTGCCAACCAGAAACTGGAGCTCGTGCCTGAGGAAGCGGACGTAGTCAGCCTTATATATAAGTTGTATCTCCAGGAAAATAAGGGCGTTCGCCTTATCGCTCGCTATCTGAATGAGCAGGGGATCACTACGAAGAAGGGTAACCGGTGGAGTATCGTGGGTATCCGCGATATACTACGTAACCGGTCATACCTGGGGACATACTCCCGTTTTGGCGTTAAGATTCCAGGCAGCCATCCCTCTATAGTCCCCCCCAGCGTATTTAACAGGGTACAGGAGAGGCTTACTGCTGAGCCCAGGAAAGGTGTTTATGCCACAAGGTTGCCTTTCCTACTTACCGGCCTGGCGTATTGCGCCCATTGTGGCAATAGAATGATCGGGGTGAACCGCAGCCAGACCTGGACAAGTCGTAAGGATGGGAAAAAGACTAAAGGCGAGTATCGCTATTATCAGTGCCAGTCGAGAGCTAACCAAAGCTTCTGCCAATACCATACCAGAAGGGCTGAGGATTTGGAGAGCGCTGTCCTCGCCAGACTACAAAGGTTCAGCAAACCCGAGGCTCGAGAGCAATTGATAAAGCAAAACGCTTCTACCATTGACAGTGAAACCAAAGAGCAACCTCAATTAACGAAAAAACTAAAAGCTCTCAATAAAAAATTCCGCGGTTATCTCGACAAGGCAGCACAGGGCGATATTTCCCTGGACGAACTACGCGCAACGGGAGGGGATCTTGTGAAGGAGAGGCAGTTTTTAGAGCAAAGGCTCGCACTCCTAGAAGCTGAGGCGAGTGGTGAAATCAGCGCAGAGCAACGGCGGCGACATACAATCGAGGCGCTGGATAATATTCAGGAGCGGTGGGAGTCCATGACATTCCCTGCAAGGAGAGCCCTGCTTCATTACGTAATCGACCGCATTATGGTCTACGATCACGATATAGATCCTGTGCTGAAATTGTGATAAACATGAAACGGTTGACTATATACACCGATGGAGCCGCGACACCTAACCCCGGTCCTGCTGCCATTGGGGTGGTGGTACTAGATGAAACCGGCAAGGTAGTTGCCGAGATCTCAAGGGCCATCGGCAGAGCAACGAACAATCGTGCTGAATATCTAGCGCTCATCGCTGGCCTTACAGAGGCTCTAAGGCTGGGTGCGGACCACATAGATATCAATATGGATTCCGAACTTATCGTGAGGCAACTGGAGGGTAAATATCGGAGCAAGGAACTCAAACCGCTGTTTCAGCAGACCCTCCAGCTACTTGGGGAATTCAAAAATTATAGCGTCGAGCATATCCCCCGGGAACGTAATAAAGCAGCAGACGCGTTAAGCCACCAGGCGCTCCACAGAGCTGGCAATTAAATAATTAGTAAAGTAAATTAATATGCCTACGGTAAAGGTTGGCGACATCAACATATATTACGAGGTTCATGGTGATGGGGAACCCCTGCTCCTGATCATGGGGTTGGGCAGTGACATGACAAGCTGGATATTTCAGATACCGGAGTTCTCCAGGAAGTACCAGGTTATAGCCTTCGATAACCGCGGCGTGGGGCGAAGCGATGCACCCGATGTGCCATACTCCACTGCGATGATGGCAGGTGACACAGCCGGGCTTCTGGACGCACTTGGCGTCGAAAGGGCCCACATTATGGGACTATCTATGGGTGGCATGATTGCGCAGGAGCTTGCCCTCAGATATCCAAAACGGGTGAAAAGCCTGATATTGGCTGCGACCGCAGCCATCCCCTATTCCTGGTCTACACACGTTCTGGGTCTTAGGATAAGGTTGGCCCAGGAGGGGGTCAAACAGGAGACGCTCATAACCCTACAGCTTTCCTGGCTGTTCACAGATAAGTTCTTTGACAACCCGGATATAGTTCGTACGGTGACCGATATAATGCTCTCGAACCCGCATTCACAGCCAGTGCATGGTTACACAAGACAGTTCGCTGCCTGCACCGAGCATGACACGCGGGAGCGCATCGGCAAGATAATCGCTCCAACGCTGGTGCTCGTAGGTAAGGAGGATATGTTACTGCCGGTCAAGATGTCAGAGGAGCTGGCTGCAGGCATATCCAACGCCGAGCTGGTCGTCCTAGAGGGGGGAGGACACGGTTTCCTGATCGAGATTGCAGATAAGTTTAACCTGGCGGTGTTGGACTTTTTGGCGAAGCTGTAACCAGAGCTAAAGCGCTTTGCCTCGCCTCAATTCAAGGGGAAGCCCCGGTTATTCCCCTGAGCAGCGCTGGCAATTAAATCATACAAGAGGAGGGTAAGATACCCACAGTGGTATGGAGCACGTATTACCCTCACTCGCTTTGATGAATACTATGGACCAATAGATTTACCTTGATATTTGGTCTACTATGTAGTACAGTCAAACAGGGGTTAGGTAAACCGGGTGATCGCTCCCCGATTTATATCGGGGGGAGGAAAGTCCGAGCTCCACCGGGCAGGATGCTGGGTAACGCCCAGGGTCCCCCGATTTTATCGGGGGATACGGAAAGTGCCACAGAAACATACCGCCCCGGCTTGCCGGGGTAAGGGTGAAATGGTGAGGTAAGAGCTCACCGCTCCGATGGCAACATCGGTGGCGTGCAAACCCCCTTCGGAGCAAGACCAAATAGAAGGGAAGAGGACGCTCGGCCTCGTTAATACCCTCGGGTAGGTCGCTTGAGGTGGCGGGTAACTGTCATCCTAGATAAATGGTCACCACCCCGATTTAATCGGGGTACAGAACTCGGCTTATAGGTTTGCTTAGCCCCTCAAGGTTTTTCGCTTATGGAAGGCTTTGCTGTGACGTGAAACAAGCCCTTGATATAAGCCTCTGGAAATCCGTAAAAACAACGCGTATTGTAGGGCTGCTTTCTTCTTCGGGGTAAGAAATGTCGAGTAATGATCTATCCCCAGAGGCTCTTCGACGGGAGCTAAGAACGAAGCTCATCGGTCAAAATATCCTCCACTATCCCAAAACCCCATCCACTATGGATGCAGCAAAGCAGGCGATAAGGGATGGCGCCGTGGAAGGCACTGTTGTCATCGCCGACCAACAGACTTCAGGCCGGGGGCGCCTGGGCCGTGAGTGGTTCTCCTCTCCAGAGAGCAGCATTCTGCTCTCCATCATACTCTATCCAAAGCTGGAATATCTCCCTCGTCTCACCATGGCTGCTTGCCTGGCAGTGGTAAGGAGCATTGAGAAACTTACAGGTCTTGAACCCACAATCAAGTGGCCTAACGATGTTCTCATCGACGGAAAAAAAGTAAGCGGTATTCTAATTGAGAGCGATATTTCGGGAGATAGAGTTAAATACGCCATCGTGGGTATTGCTCTAAATGTCAATTTTGATCCTACAGCCATCCCCGAGATTTCAGAAACGGCCACAAGCCTTAAGCAGGTGCTGGGTAGAGAGGTGTCGCGCAAAGAGGTGCTGGTGGTCCTGCTTGGCGAATTTGAAGGGCTGTATAATGCGCTACGTTGCGGAGAGCGGATCGATCGGGAGTGGCACCGTCGATTGGATACATTGGGTAAAAAGGTTTCGGTGCGTTGCGGCGATAAGATTGAGGAGGGCGTTGCCGAGGAGGTAGACGGCGATGGCAACCTCATACTGCGGCGTTCGGATGGCAGCGTGATGATCATCGCTGCAGGGGATGTTACACTGAGAGCTCATAATTACTGAGCTACCAGGCCCCTTGCCGCTAGTTCTTCCGCAACAGTTTCCAAACCCAGCTCTTCTAGTTTAGCCCTTTTCTGAAAGCCAGTGAGGACATCCCAACCACGGATCTGGTAATATTCGTCCTTCATTTGCTCAAATTTATCACGTTCCACGACCATTCCTTTTCGAGAATGGACTTCCCCATCTTTACCGGGAACTATACAACTGGGGTTACCGAAGTCGCCCTTTAAGGGTATGTTAAAATTGAACTCCTCCAGGCAATCATCTTCTCTTCCTTTGTGTCCCTCCCTAATATGAATAGCCCTCTGCAGGTTAAAAACTCTCTCACCAATTTCGTATAAGTCCAGCTCATCGATAACCCTGCCCGTTACTGCAGAACAAACCTGGCTCTCCAGGGATGGATCGCCAACATGATCTTCAGAGAGACCACTGTTTAAAATCGGCCATAGGAAATCGCATAGGATAAGGCATTCTTTGGCATACTGACGGTTCTGAATCTTGGCTGCGGCCAGGGCCTTCCCCTCGTAAGTGGAAAGGTCGGCTGCTATCTCGCTACCCCAGAAACGCTTCGCTATGCCCTGCATAACCTCGGTTGTAACGTGGACATTCTCCATCCCTGCAGTCCGCATCACCCATAACATAACGGGTACACTGATTTCGTGCAGCTGTTGAATGGGCTGCCGCGGTTCCATCGCATACAAGAGGCCGGTGGTAATATATAACCTGGGCCCGTAGTTAGTATTGTAGCCAGTTCTGGTCATATAGTCGGTAATCAATTCCTGTGCCTTACTGCCGACGGTCTCCGCCGCTTGGTGAGTGCCATTGGCCAGAACATCGCCAAACCCCTCGCGGTGGGACACCTTCCTGATCAACGTCTCGATAAATTCCCTGCTACCTATCTTGGAGAGTGGTATGCCAGTCTGTTCATCGGTTAAAAGCTTGGCCTGATAGCATCTAGAGAGCCACATTACCATCGTCTCGATGGCATGTGTATCGACACCGTATTCATCGCAGAGCTTGGCGGCCTCAAAGGGAACCTCGGTTAGCTCCCCATAATAGCGCTGTGCTCGAGTCTCATAGAAAAAGGCAGCCTGGCACATAAATTTACCGGTGACCCCATTCATTGACGAATATATCAGACGCATACAACCGCTGCTGCAGCCGTAGCACACATCTTTCTTCATCTTGTCCGGGTGTAGCAGGGGAGGCAATACCATTTGATTAAATTCTAATCTGCCTTTAAATTCAAGGCGCATTCGTTCTCTTAGTTTCTTAGTCCTTTCCGCATCACCTATGTCGACCTTTCTCTTCGTCCCTCTAACCACAATAGCCTTCAGATTCTTAGAGCCCATTACTGCGCCCAATCCACTTGAGCCGGTAGCGTCATTGTCAGCCACCAGACTGGCAAAGACCACTCTGTTCTCACCCGCTGCACCCACAGTCACGACGCGAAAGTCTTTTCCCAGTTCATCCTTCAGTTTCTCACGGCAAGAGATGGCACCCCTACCTACAAGATGAGCTGCCTCTCTTATCTCCACCCTGTCCCCATCTACCAACAGATAGACTGGCCTATCTGCCTTTCCGTATACAACTAGCCCATCGTAACCGGCGAATTTGAGCTCAGCACCCCAGGAGCCGCCCAGATTGCAATAGGAAAATCGATGATGAATGGGGGATTTACTACAGACCTGCCATCGGGAGCCGCCAAAGCCTGGAACACCGGCAACAGGACCCGTTATGAAGATTAGCCTGTTTTCCGGATCGAAGGCGTCTGTTTCAGGGGGTACCTCATCCCAATAGATTTTAGCAGCTATCCCTCGCCCTCCCAGAAAGAGATCATCATAGCCTTCGGTTGGCATACTATTGACACTGCCGTCAGAAAGATTCACCCGTAAAATATTTCCCGCGTATCCTTTAGAATGAGTCATTTTTTCTTCCCCCATTAAACTTCACTATCAGCAATATCATTGCACGTCTTATAAAGACCACTCGGTTCCAAATCCCCTGTCAATTATCAACACCTCCTAAAATATTGTTTAATAAGAGACTGCTGAAATGGTCTCGATCAACCCCCTACCCCCCCAATCTTGGGGGACTTTTAAAGCTGGGGGACACCCCCAGACCCCCGGCAGTCAGTATCCTGCACTTCTTTTTCAGCGGTCTCTATTATAATACCGTATCGACCAGGTGACCGAGGTAAAAGCATCCTCAGTACCGCTGTCCTAAACCTCCATCTCTATCCCCTTTTTGACTAAGCAGAGGGATTACCGCATGGTAGTTTCCCAGTTACCTTCTTTCTGCGTTTAACTTATTAAACTAGGTTTGTGATATCTCACTCCTTCTTTGGCATGAAGGCGCTGAGCAAGTCCATGGGCACGGGAAATACCATAATTTGGGACTTCTCCGTGGCGATTGTAACGAGAGTTTGAAGATAGCGCAATTGCAATGTGGCTGGCTCTTTGCCAACTATTACACCCGCCTCAGCTAACTTCTCAGAAGCCTGCAGCTCACCCTCGGCATGGATCAACTTTGCTCTCTTCTCCCTCTCTGCCTCGGCCTGTGCAGCCATCGCCCGTTGCATCGAAATGGGAAGCTCAACATCCTTTACCTCAACCACGCTCACCTTGATCCCCCATGGCTCAGTCTGCTCATCTATGATCTGCTGAAGTTGTTGATTTATTTTATCGCGGCGCGCCAGCAGATCATCAAGCTCAGACTGTCCCAGCACACTTCTCAGGGTGGTCTGGGCAATCTGGTAGGTGGCCATCTTATAGTCATAGACCTCAACGACGGCAGCCTCGGGGTGCATTACTCTGAAGTAGACCACCGCATTTACCTTGAGTGTCACATTATCCCTCGTGATCGCCTCCTGAGACGGTACATCCATAGTAATCACCCGGGTATCTACTTTGCGCATACGGTCAATGAAGGGAATGATGAAGCGTATCCCCGGTGCTCTCGTCTTTACCAGTCGTCCCAAACGAAACACTACACCAGCCTCATATTGGTAGACGATCTTTATAGATGCCGGCAGCAAGATAAGTATCAGCACCAGCACTATGATAATCGGTATCCACCAGTCCATTTCTATTCACCTCCCTTATTTTTCTTTGTTACCCTTAGTCTTAAACCATCGATCTCGGTAATCATCACCTCCTCTCCTGGCTCGACTTTTCCTTCATCCACCGTGGCCTGCCAGAGTTCCCCGTGTACAAACACCGTTCCTGTTGGATCGAGGGGCGTTCTGGCTACTGCCACTATACCAATCATTGCTTCTCGTCCCGTCTGCTGTCGCCCTCGCTGGGTGCGCACGATAGCCCTAATGACAAAGACGCAAACAACGGTGGCCACGATCACCACCCCGGCAATAACGCCTGGATGTATCTCGAAATAGGTGCTGCTCATCAATATCATCGAGCCACCGTTCATAAAGCGAAGCCTCCCAATGCCAGCAACCCGTGGCTGGTATGGCTCCATTCGCATTATATTTATGGCAGGTTCTTTTTGCAATCGATAGTAGCATTCGGTGTAGTGAAGGCACATTATAGCTAATCGGGATTGCCGGGCTCCATTATTGAAGGTGGTACTATATTAGTGTAGAATAGTCAAAGCTTCGTGAAAGGTGGTAGGAGTGAAGGTGCCTAAGTGTAAAGGGATGCGTGATCTGCTTCCCGATGACATGGTGAAGTTTCGGCGGATTGAAGAGGTATTTCGCTACTGCTCGTTGAAGTGGGGTTATGAAGAGGTGAGGACCCCGACGCTGGAATGTCTGCATCTTTTTACCGCCACCGGGACGCTAACCCCAGGCACGCTTGGCAGGGTGTATTCTTTTCTTGACTGGGATGGCTGGAGCGGAGAGAGGGTAGTACTACGACCGGAGGGCACTATCCCCACCGCCAGACTCTATACGGAAGGCCTCGTAAGTAATGAAATATCCCGGCTTTGCTACGTGGGGAATACCTTTATCTTTGAAGGAACGGGAAGGGAACAGAGGGAGCGATGGCAGTGTGGTGTTGAGCTCATAGGAACCAGCCAGCCTCTCGCTGATATGGAGCTTGTACTCCTCGCTTCGGAGGTAATGGAAGAACTGGGGATCCGTCCCCTCAGAGTAAAACTATCACACGCCGGCTTAATTAAAGCACTCATTGCGGAGTTGGGATTGGAGTCTGCGGAACAGACCCAGATATTGGACCAGGTTCTGGATGGTAATATACGGGCATTGGGCGATATTGATACTGAAAATGTTAACCTGAAGAAGGCCCTGGCCCTTTTACTTGATACTAAAAGGAGCTCACCTGGCTTTTTGGAAGACATCGGGGCCCTCCTGGGAGAGGCCTTTCCCAGGTTTGAGCCTGGCCTAAAGGACCTGTCTAGCATTTCCGAGCTGCTTGAAACAATGAATTGTACTTACGAGATCGATATCGCATCGAGCAGGGGTTTTGAATACTATACCGGAGTGATGTTCCAATTGTATATCTCGAAAAAGCGGGTGGGGAGAGGGGGTAGATACGATGACCTTATCTCCCTGGTTGGTGGACCTCACTTTCCGGCATCCGGTTTTGCACTGTATGTTGATCAATTGATGGATTTCGTAAACATACAAAGGCCTGCTACCTCCAGTATACTAGTACAGCCAGGAGACAGCAGTGTCATTGCGCTTAAGTCATGCTTTAAAGTGGCCGGTTCTCTAAGAGAGGCAGGCTGCATTGTTGTGATTGACCAGGGACAGAAGGGGGTAGGTGACTACCCGTGGCTTCTTACGGTGTCAGGAGAGAGACTGCTGTATTTAACCGATCAGGCTACCGGGAGAAAATATGAATTAACCTCCGAAGCGGAGATTCGGCAGGTGGTGGAGAATTCCGGGTGAAGCTGGCACTACCGAAGGGTAAACTATTAAAGGAAACGGCGGCTTTACTGAAGAAGGCAGGCCTTGGGATTGAGGGGTATAATGAGAGATCACGCAATTATCGCCTCAAATCATCCAGCTTCCCCCACCTTTTCCTTAAGGTGTTCCATGAGCGGGACATCCCTATTCAAGTGGCTATTGGTAATTACGATTTAGGTATATGTGGACTGGACTGGGTGGAGGAGCTATCGGTTAAATATCCCAGTAGCAACCTGGTGAAGGTGATGGACCTAGGATATGGCAAAATCGATATCTATGCGTTCACCAGTGTGCATTCCGGGGTCTCCTTGGTGGGGGAGATCAACAATGGATTTGATCGAGTACGCCTTGTCAGTGAGTATCAAAACCTGGCGGAATCATTCGCCCTCAGACAAAGATTGAGGCTATTCAGCATTCTCCCCATAAATGGAGCGGGTGAGGTCTATCCCCCAGAGAGCGCCGACCTGGCAATAATTGCTGATGCTCAGGCGAATGGCTTCGCAGGTTCGGATCTGGTCCCACTAGCGAAGATTATTACCTCAAGGGCTTTCTTAATCGCCAATAGGAATGGCCTGGTAAAAGCTAAACGGAGTAAGCTTCTCACACACCTGCAGGCTTTTAAGTGGGAGGCCGAAGAGGAGAAAGTTGTAGTCGCCGGGGGAGTAACAAAAGGTGAAAACGTTTTCAAAGGTATCGGGGTAAGTGATAAGATAGATGGAGAAGGCAACGAAAAGATTCGTCTTGCCCTACCCGATGGGCATCTGTGGAAAGCAGCTTCAGAATTCCTTGACAAGGTCGGTCTCAATATAGAGGGATACTCGGGGAAATTGGTCACTCGCAGGCCTACAATAGATTTACCTGGAGTAGTTATTAAGGTTATCAGGCCACAGGATATGCCCCTCCAGGTCGCAAATGGGAACTTTGATCTAGCAATTACAGGCGAGGATTGGCTAAAAGACCACCTTTGTCATTTCCCCTCAAGCCCGGTGAAAGAAATCCTGAAACTGGGGTTTGGGAAGGTAACTGTGGTTGCTGTAGTCAGCGAAGACTTGGCTACTCGTGACGTTCGTGATTTGAGGGAGTTGGTGAGTAAGGGACTCCTCCCCAATCTCAGGGTAGCTTCGGAATATGTAAACATTGCTGATAAATATGCCCGCTACAATCACCTAGAGCACTATAAGATTGTTCCCACGTGGGGTGCAAGCGAGGCTTTTCTGCCTGAGGATGCCGACCTGCTTATCGAGAATACTGAGACCGGGGAAACATTAGCGAAGCACAATTTAAAGGTTATCGATACGGTTCTTGAGTCCTCGGCATGCCTCATTGGCCACCAGGACAATATAGCCCACCCTTCGAATAAGCATAAGGTTAATCGCATAATTGACGTTATGAAGAAGGGCTGCTAAAAGAAGGCAAGCACCCTGATTCGAAATAGTCAGAAAGTCTGAAAAGTGTTGGGAAACCTGCAAAGATGCCGTTACTCTATCTTCATTTGAGTCTTGCTAATGAAGCGGCTGAATTGCTGCGTCATTCTGTAGTGGACCGTAACATGGGAGACTATCTGCTTGGCTCAATTTCACCTGATGTGCATTATATCGGCGGCGTCTTCCGAAAGGACACTCACTTCTTCGACTTAGATGAGCAAGAGTGTGAGAGCGGAACAAGTTTATTCTTTAAAGCTCATCCAGATCTCGCTGGGGGTAGTAAATTGGATACTGCGACAAAATCATTTGTTGCCGGCTATCTCTCCCATCTCGTTGCGGATGAGATATGGATCAAGGATATCTACCGCCCTTTTTTCGGCAACTCATCATCACTCAGCGGGGATCCGACGGCAAATGTGCTCGACAGGCTTCTCCAATTTGAGCTTGATCGTCGGGAGCGTGAGGATAAATTAAAAAAGACAGCTATTCGGGATGATCTATGCGGCTCGGAACCACAGGTAAGCATCGATTTTATGGCACTCACCGCTTTGCGGCAATGGAGGGACTTCGCCTGCACCATGATAGATCGCGATGTAACCCTGGCCGATTTCCCGCGCTTAGCCAGGGGCTTCTTACTCCCCAGCAAAAAAATTGATGCGGAGCAGCTTGAGCCGTTCCTTTCATCCTTAGCGGATAGACTGGATTGGGTTATCCATTATGTTACCCCTGACGGACTTGCCGCCTTCCGAGAAAAAGTCATTAGCCAATCAGTGACAGTATCTAAGGAGTATTTGGGTGCAGATAATTAGTGATTTTCAAAACGCCAAAGCTGCATTGCGACGTACTATTTTCGATTTCGGAGATGTCCCTTCTGAGGTAAAGCAAAGGATAAAAGAGTCCTTCCTTGAAGAGCTCACTCCGGAAGAGGCGGTGAGCAGGATCATTTCTGCAGTGCGGGATAATGGAGATACAGCACTGGTCGAATATACCAAGTTGATCGACGGTATAGCGCTTAGATCTTTGGAGGTAACCGATGAGGAGCGCCGCAATGCCTATGGAAAGGTGGACAAAGAGCTTATCACAGCGCTAAATACCGCTGCTGAGCAGGTGCGCTCTTTTCATCAGGCTCAGCTGCACTATAGTTGTAAGGAATTTATGGAGGGAGGAGTAGGACAGATTGTTCGCCCTTTGGAGAGAGTGGGTATTTATATCCCCGGGGGTACTGCCAGTTATCCATCGACGGTATTGATGACAGCGATCCCAGCCAGGGTTGCCGGAGTAGGAGAGATTATCCTGACTACACCTCCCAAAGAGGGGGGTGAGGTTCCCCCCGCTACGCTTGTCGCGGCAGATATCGCCGGAGTAGATCGTATTTTTAATGTTGGGGGTGCCCAAGGGATTGCCGCACTCGCATATGGCACCCAGTCAATTCCTAAAGTGGACAAAGTCTGTGGTCCTGGTGGCTTGTTCGTAACGATGGCAAAGAGGATGGTCTTCGGCGCGGTAGCCATAGACAGCCTCGCCGGACCCACCGAGACAATTATACTGGCAGATGATTTCGCATCAAAAACTCTCTGTGCTGCTGACCTCCTCGCACAGGCGGAGCACGATGTGATGGCCTCCGCGATACTGATAACGACATCCCCCAGTCTAGCCCGGGAGGTGGATGGAGAGGTAACACGCCAGATCAAAGGGCTGGAACGAGCGCATGTTACCCTACGCTCACTGGAGGAAAGGGGCCTGATAATCGTGGTCGCCGATATACAACAGGCTATCGACCTGGTTAACTCCTATGCCCCGGAGCACCTCTCTTTGATGGTGCGTGATGCCTCTTCATACATAGAGAAGATTCATCATGCCGGAGCTATCTTTGTAGGCGAGAACTCAACCGAGGTGCTAGGCGATTATGTAGCGGGGCCGAGTCATGTGATGCCTACGATGGGTAGTGCCCGTTTCAGTTCTCCGCTCGGCGTGGGCGATTTCCTTAAGATCACCAGCGTCGTCTCTTTGAGCGACGAGGATGTGGAGGCACTGGGTCCTGCGGCAGTGAAAATTGCCACGGCGGAAGGCCTTACCGCTCATGCCAGAGCAATGGCTTTCAGATTAAAGAAAGGGAGAGCAAAATGAGCTCGGGAGATAGTGCCATCGAAAGGCAGAAGCGGCAAGACATTGGAATCGAAAAACTGATCCGGAGTGACCTATCTCGCCTCAAGGCATACCAGTCCATCATACCACCAGACGTGCTCAGCAAACGAGCTGGGATCCCCGTAGAGATGGTGATAAAGCTCGATGGTAACGAGAATCCCTATGGCTGTTCACCACGCGTGGGACGTGCCCTTGCTGGTTACCCCTTCTATCATATTTATCCCGACCCGGAGCAGAATGAATTACGAAAAGCAGTAGCGGCATATGTCGGCGTGAATGCAGCACACATCGTGGTTGGTGCCGGCAGCGATGAGCTCATTGATCTCATCCTACGCCTCTTCATTGAGCCAGGCGATCGCGTGATCAACTGCGTCCCAACCTTTGGCATGTATCCCTTTTGCACCGAGGTTTGCGGCGGCAAGGTTATCGACGTGCCACGGGATAAATCCTTCGCCTTAGATATTGCCGGGATTAAGAAGGTAATGGATGAAAAGACAAAAGTTATCTTTATCGCCTCACCAAATAACCCCACAGGGAATATCACAACCCAGCACGACATCCTGCGCCTGGTTGAGCTGGGCAAGGTGGTTGTAATCGATGAAGCATACTATGAATTCAGTGGTGTGACCGTTGCACCTCTGGTTCCTCAGTATGAAAACCTGATCGTATTGCGCAGCTTCAGTAAATGGGCGGGACTCGCCGGGCTGCGCATAGGCTACGGGGTTTTCTCGACTCTGATTTCGGAGCAGCTTTTAAAGATCAAGCAACCGTATAACATTAACCTGGCAGCCCATGTGGCGCTCCAGGAGTCGCTTGCTGATATCGAATATCTATA